>NZ_JALZVX010000023.1 GCF_023299985.1 Lacinutrix sp.
TGGCGTGTTTCTACTGTAGTCGATTTTAAAAAATTACGTCTCGCTGGAATATTATAAAACAGGTTTTTTACAGAAATAGAAGTTCCTTTTGGTGTTACAACAACATCTTGTTTGTTTACTTTACTGCCTTCAATCTCTATGCAAGTACCAACATCTTCGTTTTCTTGCTTTGTTTTTAATTCTACATGTGCAATTGCAGCAATACTAGCTAAAGCTTCACCTCTAAAACCTTTGGTGTTTAATTGAAAAAGATCGTCTGCAGATTTAATTTTTGATGTCGCATGACGCTCAAAACTTAATCTCGCATCTGTAACGCTCATACCTTTACCATCGTCAATTACTTGAACTAATGTTTTTCCTGCGTCTTTTATTATAAGCTTAATATTTGTTGCGTTAGCATCTATTGCATTTTCTAGTAATTCTTTCACTACAGAAGCTGGACGTTGTACAACTTCTCCTGCAGCAATCTGGTTTGCAACATGGTCTGGTAATAGTTGAATAATATCTGCCATTTACTTCTTTGAGAAAAATACTGTGAGATCGAAATCGATAATAAAAAGAAAAATTAAAACTAAAATAGCGATAATAATGTACACACGTTTATTTACATCTCTATCAGGAGCTTTATTAGAATCATCTATAACTCTATTAAATCTTTTTTTTATACCTCCAACTGCTTCAAGTGTAGAACGGTCTGCATCAAATTTACCTTTCATTTCAAATGGACTACCTTCACCTTTGTAGAAACGAGGCTTGTAATTGTAACGTTTGTTTGTTTGTTTAAAAAATCCCATAACAATTATAGTTTATATTCTAGATAGTACCAAACCGCAATAATAATGCCTAATAGTAAAATTAGTAAAGGCAAACCCATTTTTCGTTTTCCTGCACCAGTTTTTCTAGTACGCTTCCACTCTGAGGTTATATTATGCTTGGCTTCTAACTCTGTTTTAGTATCCTTGATTTCTCCATCAGAAAACCTAGAGTTATAATTAAACTTTTTATTTTTTCTATTATTAAACACTATACTGTTTTATACTATTGAAATACACTCAAAAGTACTGAAAATACAAAAGAAATTATAAAATGAAAGGCTAAAATTGTTAACAGTTTTTCTTGTAAAGTTGCAAATAAATAAAGTGTATTGGTCTTCTAGCTCTAGAAATGAAACTTAAATAAATTATTTACACTAAGTTTTGCAGAGATAGCAAAGAGTTTCATGAAGGATTACTTATAATAAATTTATGATAGTTGGTTGTGTACTGAAATTACTCTTCTAACTTTTTAAATGAAAAGAAACAGTTTAGCACTTACTCTTACCTTCTATTAAAACTATTTAAATTGAAGTACAACTTCTTATTTTACTGAGACTGAATACTGAAAATACTACCTTTTACTAATAACAGCCATTTTAATAGCAGCAATAGCAGCTTCTGTACCTTTATTACCATGTATTCCACCAGAACGCTCAATGCCTTGTTGTTTGTTATTATCTGTTAACACACAAAAAATTACTGGAATATCATGTAGCACATTTAGGTCTTTTATACCTTGAGATACAGCTTCGCAAACAAAATCAAAATGCTTAGTTTCACCTTGAATAACACTTCCTATAGCAATTACAGCATCTAATTTATGTTGCTGCATTTTTTTACAACCATAAATTAACTCATAACTTCCTGGCACATTCCAACGTTTAATATTTTCTGGTAGCACATTGTGGGTAATTAAAGTGTTGTAAGCACCTTTAAAAAGTCCTTCGGTTATAGTATCGTTCCATTCTGAAACAACAATCCCAAACCGAAAATCTTTCGCGTTTGGGATTGATGCTTTATCGTATTCTGATAAATTATTATTTAATGTTGCCATGTTTATTTTCCGCTAAAGCGGTAACATTATTTATTAGACATTGCTTTTGCCTTACCAATAAACACCTCAACCGAAGAAGCTTCAGTTGCATTAGGATATGTTTCTTTTATAGTATTAAAATAACCTAAAGCCTCAGATGCTTTTCCTAAATTTAAAGCTGTAATTCCAGCCTTATAATAGTAAGTAGGTGCAGTTAAATCATTCGCTCTCATTTTTGCAGCTTGTAAATAATACTTTAAAGCTTGTTCTGGTTGCTCTAATTGTATAAAAGCATCTCCAATAGATCCTTTTGCCATTGGTCCAGCAGCTTGATCTTCACTTTCAAATTTATCTAAATGCGTAATTGCATTTTTATAATCTTTTAAGTTTAAGTAAGACATTCCAGCGTAATAGTTTGCTAAATTAGAAGCAGGTGTTCCACTGTACTCTTTTATAATATCTAACATACCGTATTTACCTTCGCTACCATTAAGTGCAACGTTGTAAAGCGAATCGCTAGAAATACCATTAACAGCATCGTTAAATTGCTTTTGCGCATGGTACATTTCGTTCATTCCTTCTTCATTTGCTGGCTGTTGCACTAATTTAGTGTAGGCTAAGTAACCTAAAACTAAAGCTGCTACAACTCCAATAATAATGAAAATGTATTTTTGATTTGCAGAAACAAAATCTTCAGCTTTAGAAGCAGACTCGTCTAAGGCATCAAATACCTCTGCAGTTGTTGAGTTTTCTCCTAAGTTCTCATCTATAACTTCTTTTTCTTTTTCTGTTTTTGGTTTGTAACCTCTTTTCTTATAAGTTGCCATGTATAGTTTTATTTATGCGTCGCAAAAATAAAATTTTTCTGCATATATAAAAGCTTATTTATTTGTTATTTTGCAAGCCACATCTATTTGTTAAAATAACCACTACTCCATTTGTGTAAATAGTCTATGATTTTAAAGTCAATTTCCTTAGTAAATTACAAAAATTTCGAGAGTAAATCTCTAACTTTTAACGACACCATAAATTGCTTAGTTGGCAACAATGGCATAGGGAAAACGAATATTCTAGATGCTATTTACCACTTATCTTTTGGTAAAAGTTATTTTAATCCTGTGGCATCACAAAACATTAAGCACGACGAAGAATTCTTTGTTGTAAATGGTGATTATAAAAAGGAAAATAAGTCCGAAAAAATTGTAGTTAGTCTAAAACGTGGTCAAAAAAAGGTAATTAAACGTAACGGAAAGGCATATAATAAGTTTAGCGAGCACATTGGCTTCTTACCATTAGTTATAATATCGCCTGCAGATAGAGATTTAATTACAGAAGGTAGCACTACCCGAAGAAAGTTTATAGATAGTGTTATTTCGCAAAGCGACAAAGCCTATTTAGACGATTTAATTAAATATAATAAAATACTAGCACAACGTAATAGTTTACTTAAATACTTTGCGCTCAACAACACATTTAATAAAGATACTTTAGAAGTTTACAATAGTCAATTAACAGACTTTGGCTCTAAAGTATTTAATAAAAGAGATGCCTTTTTAAAAACCTTTATTCCTATTTTTAAATCCAGATATCAAGCTATTAGTAATGGAAATGAAACTGTAAATTTAGTTTATAAAAGCGATTTATTTGACACAGATTTAAACACCTTACTTATACAGGTAATTAATAAAGATAAAGCCATACAGTACACAAGTGTTGGTGTCCATAAAGACGATTTAATCTTTAATATAGACAACCATCCAATAAAGAAGTTTGGTAGTCAAGGACAACAAAAATCGTTTTTAATAGCCTTAAAATTGGCACAATTCGATTTTATAAAACAACAAAGTGGTGTAAACCCAATATTATTGCTCGACGATATTTTCGATAAGTTAGATGAAGAACGCGTTACACAATTAATTAAATTGGTTGACGACGAAAACTTTGGACAATTATTTATTAGCGACACACATGCAGAAAGAACTGAAAAAGCTGTAAAACAGGTGCATCAATCTTATGAGATATTTAAGTTGTAATATTAAATCTGTAAGAATGAAAACAAACAGCAATACAGCAATATTAGAGTCTAAATTAAAAAGACATAAAATTTATTTTTCTAACGAGAAAGGAAAAATAATAATTGGAAAACCAAAAACTGATTACACTACTCTAATTGGATTGATAGTATTGCCTATAATTGCCGCAATTGGAATTACTGCTTTTTTAATTTTTACCAATTTTGAATTTATTGGCAAAAATCACTGGAAAATTATCGCAGGAATTATTTTCTTTTTTGGTACAGGAATATTTAATCTTTCCAGAGTTAAATTAAAAAAAAGATTAAATAACAATGTAAAAACTTTAGACTACAAGGTTATAAAAATGAAGAATGAATTTGGAGAAAAAATTTATGATTCAAGAAATATAATGGATTTTGAATATTCAGTTAAACAAATAGATGAAGAAACTTATGAAGGAAATTTATCTTTGATAGATAATGATAACACAAAACATCAAATATTAGGATTTGATGACGAAAATGAAAAATACATAATTGACGACCTAAAATGGTTTTCAGAATATTTAATAAAACACACAGAACTAAAAACAGATATTATAAATTAAATTTATGAAAAATACACTCAAAATTTTATTAATAATTATAGTATCAAGCTGCTCTAAAAATTCCGAAGACTATATCCAAAACATAGACGGTTATTGGGAAATAGAAAGCGTAACATTATCTAATGGCACAAAAAAAGAATATAAAGTAAACCAAACAATAGATTACATTTCTGTTGGTGATAGCTTAAAAGGTTTTAGAAAAAAAATGAAACCTCGTTTTGATGGTAAATATGAAACATCAAAGGATACAGAAGTACTTCAGTTAAAAATAGAAAACGATAGTTTAAACTTATACTATTCTACTAATTTTTCTAACTGGAAAGAAACCGTTTTAATGGCAAATAAAAGTCAGTTAAAAATTGTTAACCAAAATAACGATGTATATTTATACAAACGCTTTACTCCTATTATAGTAGACTAAGTAATTTAATAAGATTCCCACTTTAGCGGAAAGTAAACATGGCAAAAAGAAATAACAACCTATTAAATATTCAAGACGCTTTAAAAGACTTTGTTGAAACCAACAAGTTAGAAAAAGGCTTAGATAAAGTGAACGTTCGCGATGCTTGGTCCAAACTTATGGGAAACGGTGTAAATAATTACACTACTGCAGTTGATATAAAAAACGAAACACTTTATGTACAATTAAGTTCGAGCACTTTAAGAGAAGAGCTAAGTTATGGGAAAGATAAAATTATAACGATGCTTAACGAAGAGTTAGGCAAAAATTTAATAAAAAAAATAGTTATTAGATAGTATTGTGCTGAAATTTAGACACATAACAACTTAATTATTAATATTATTTTATTGTTGCCAAATAAAAAATATTATATTTGTTACTTATTATAAATTAAAAATTTTTTAAAATGGCTCAAGGCACAGTAAAATTTTTCAATGATTCTAAAGGTTTCGGTTTTATAACTGAAGAAGGATCAGACAAAGACCATTTCGTACACATTTCTGGATTAATCGACGAGGTTCGTGAAGGAGATACAGTAGAATTCGATCTAGAAGAAGGTCGTAAAGGTATTAATGCAGTAAACGTAAAAGTAGTATAATTATATATTAAACTTACCTTATTACAGAGGAAGCGCACTATTTATTTAGTGCGCTTTTTTTTGTTTTTAAATTAATGGCATCATATTTGGGTACAGTATAATAATTAAAATTTATTACAATGAGTAAAGGCACAGTAAAGTTCTTCAATGACGCTAAAGGATTTGGTTTCATAACAGAAGAAGGTGTAAACAAAGACCATTTTGTACACATTTCGAGTTTAATTGACGAAGTTCGCGAAGGCGACGAAGTTGAATTCGATCTACAAGAAGGTAAAAAAGGATTAAACGCAGTTAACGTTAAGGTTATTTAATATATACTACAAACTTTTTTAAGCAAAAGCCCAATCTTAGGATTGGGCTTTTCTATTTTATATAATATACCGCAAAACAAAAAGCGCAAACATTAAATGTTTGCGCTTTTTAATTACGTTTTAAATACACCTTATTGCTTCATTAATTTAATAACACTTTTGGCTTCTTGAGAAGTAATAGTCATAAAATACAAACCACTAGTAACATTAGATAAATCGATAGCTTTCGTTTTATTCATACTCGATAAATCTACAGACTGAATAAAACGACCATTAATGTCATAAATTTCAGCTTTTACTAAATTTACTTGTCCTGTTTTTGTTAAATTAAAAATACCGTTTGATGGGTTTGGATAGATTTTTACCAAGTTACTTATAGTATCAAACTCTGAAACAGATAAAACATTAGCACAATTATAAACAGTTACTTCATCTAAATACCAACCTTCACGACCGTTACAACCATCGGTTCCAAAATCGAATCTAATCTGTATTGTACTATTTGCCATTACACCTATAGAAGATAAATCTATAATACTTGTTCCCCAACTTCCTTTATTAGATCCAGGATCTGTACCAGTAAAAGCTTCTTGATTTTGCATTGGGTTGTCGCTAGTATTTAGTATTCCGTTATAAGCGTTACTAGTAAATGCAGAAGCTGGTAAAATAGCCCATGCACCATTATCTATTTTGTATTTTATGTTACCACCATCCCAATTAGGCTCTGTTGATACGTAGTGATTAAATGCCATTTCGTAAACTCCTGTTGCTACATTTGGCATTGTAATAATTGGACTCTCTAATTGCATAATACCATTCTGAAAATCTACCTGGCAATTACCTCCATGAAGAACTCCAATTGGAGCATTAACCGCATAAATACCATTACCTACTCTATTATTTGGCAAACTAGTTTCTAATTCCCAATCTCTAGAAGTCCACGTTGCACCAGTTGGCACTTGATTAAAATTCCAACCACTAGTTCCTGTTTCCCAATCTTCAAAATAGATTGGGTTATCTATTCCAACATCACAAATTGCTGGCGCATCTCCAATAATAGGTGTAAAGCCACATTGTGTTGGTGCTATGCGTAATTCTACAGCTAATATTGCATTTGTAAGCTGTTGAATATCTGTAGCTGTAATTATTTCTCCAGAAGCTCCAGCAGGTGTTCCAGTTGTAGATAAACCTTCTAAGTTAACACTTAACAAATCGTTAGCAGAGGCATCTAAGGCGTTTGCTAAATCAATAAAATCACTTGTTGCTGTAAGATATTGACTTTGTGCTCTCCAAAATATGTGAGCCGCTTTAGTAAAACCTATTCCAGAAATTACTTGTCCATTATAATTGCCACCATCCACCAATAAAGCGTAAGCATGGTTTGGAACACCAGAATTAGAATGTACTCCTCCAGAATCTCCTACTCCACATTTATAGTCTCCGTCTGTTACTTTACCTGGATCTCCCATACACGTTGGATCCCACATATCTCTAATAGCACCACCTAAAGCCACAGCATCTTCTGTTATTTTCCATCGGTCGCTACTATTGCAGCCTGTTCTTAGAGCATGATTATCGTCTGCGTCCTCATAATTATTTAAAAGATCTATTGTTTCTCCCCAAATATCTGAATAAGACTCGTTTATAGCTCCAGATTGCCATTGGTAAATTAAGTTGCTTGTAAATTGTGTGTATGCGTGTCCCCATTCATGAGCTATAGCATCGTCTGAAGCTACGCCATCACAATAATTTGCAGTAGACCCATTCCATGTTGCATTTGGACAATTAATTCCAGAATCGTTATTTACGGTTCGCATTTGAGCATCTGCTCCATCGTAAGAAGCATATCCAAACGCATTATTAAAAAAGTTATAGGTGTGCCCAGAAGCTTCTACTTCGTTTTGTTGCCAAATAGTTAATGTTGCTGGAAAAGCGTCACCTTCTTGCCATACAATATTACCTATATTGTTTTCGTAAACTACACGATCTAAAACGTGAGCTATTCCGGTAAATTGTTCTACAATAGTTCCATTATGTGCATTTACAAAAACAAACTCTCTAACATCTTTATCGTTTCTAACTTCAACCTCATAAACCAAATAATTAGCTCCTTTAAAACCTTGCGCTAACCCTTGTTGAAATACATATAATTTAGAACCTTGTACAAATAATGTCTCACCAGAAAGGTTAATATCTTGATTTTCTATAACTTCTATGGCTATTGTATTAGCATCATTACTTGATAAAGTAGGCACAGCATTAAGTTTAATGCTTGTAATATAGTTACCATTTATTGCTGTTAAATTGTTTTCATTGTTAAAATGAAATAACAACTTCCCATCATAAACAGGAACACCATTATATTGTTGGTTTAAAACCACACGTTGAAACCCAATATTATCAACTTCGGTTTTATTTAATTTGAAACTTTTACGAACCAAATCAATTGAATAAATCGATTTATTTTCTTCTAAAAAACTGAAAGATTTTTCTGTAACAGAATTTCCATTAAGTTTTAATGGATTAGCATTCGAAAATTTAATAAACTCCGGAACTTTAGAATTTGAGTTTATAGTAATTGAAGCGTTTGTTTTTTGTTTGAAGTTTTCGATTGCTTTTTCTAAATTTTGCGCTTGAGAAAAAGTTGAAAATAAAAAACAAACTATTAGTAGACTTTTTATAGTTTTCATAGACATTTCATAAAGTCTTGCTAAGCTACTTGATTATCAGATAAAAAAAAAGCTTAACTTGTTAAAGTTAAGCTTAAATATCTGTATTGTTTTAGAACTTAAAACATTTCTCTTCCCGAGAAATGAAAAGCACCTTCTATTGCAGCATTCTCATCGCTATCACTTCCATGTACAGCATTTTCACCAATTGAAGCAGCATATAATTTACGTATAGTACCTTCAGCAGCATCAACAGGATTTGTAGCACCAATTAAGGTTCTAAAATCTTCAACAGCATTATCTTTTTCTAAGATAGCTGCTACTATAGGGCCACGTGTCATGTATTCTACTAACTCACCAAAGAAAGGTCTTTCGTTGTGTATTGCGTAAAATGCTTCAGCATCTGCAGTAGTCATTTGTGTTAATTTCATTGCTACGATTCTAAAACCAGAAGCGTTAATTTTTTCTAAGATTGCACCAATGTTTCCTTTTTCAACAGAATCAGGCTTAAGCATTGTAAATGTTCTATTAGTTGCCATAATATTTTTTTATAATTTGGTGCAAAAGTAGTGTATTTCTTCATAAAAACAAGACTAATCAATATTAAAAAATTGTATATTCGCTATATATGAACACACAAGACATTTTGGAGATAAAGGCACTTTTAGAGACTCCTAAAAAAATTGCAATTATACCTCATAAAAATCCAGATGGAGATGCTATTGGCTCTACATTAGGATTACTAAACTATTTACTTGAATTAAATCATGATGCAAAAATTATTGCTCCAAACGATTTCCCTGCTTTTTTAAAATGGTTACCAAATGTAGAAACCATAAAAATTCATGAGACTGAAAAAGAAACAACTGAGGCCTTTATTAATGCTGCTGATATTATTTTTACGTTAGACTTTAATGCTTTCCATAGAACAGGAAATATGGAACCTGTTTTAACTAATAGTAAGGGCATAAAAATAATGATAGACCATCACCAACAACCAGACGACTATGCTAAATATATGTTTAGTGATGTAACGATGAGTTCTACCTGCCAAATGGTATATCATTTTTTAGAAAAACTTAACGCTTTAGATAAAATTACTGCAGAAATTGCTACCTGTCTCTATCTTGGGATTATGACAGATACTGGTTCGTTTAGATTTCGTTCTACAACAAGTACAACACACCGTATTATTGCTAGTTTAATAGATAAAGGCGCAGACAATACTTCAATACATAATAACGTTTACGATACAAACAGCTATAACCGTTTACAATTATTAGGCTGTGCCCTTAGTAATTTAAAAGTATTACCAGAACATAAAGTTGCATATATTACTTTATCTCAAAAGGAATTACGCGATTTAGATTATAAAAAAGGAGATACTGAAGGTTTTGTAAACTATGCCTTATCTTTAGATGAAACGGTATTGGCTGCTATTTTTATTGAAGATAAAAAACAAGGTATTATTAAAATATCGTTACGCTCTAAAGGCGACTTTTCTGTAAACGAATTGTCTCGTGCTCATTTTCAAGGTGGAGGACACACAAATGCTGCAGGAGGAAAAAGTGACACCTCTTTAGAAGCTACGGTTGAAAAATTTATTAGTATATTACCATCTTATAATAAAGCACTTAATAATGAATAAACTGCTTGCTATACTCTTTATTTTTATAGGCTTATTAGAGTGTAAAACACCAGAAGCTAGAAAGCCTGAAACTGTAAAAACAGGTTCTTTTATAGAGGAGTCTGCCACACGTAACAAAAAACTTTATGAAGCTGAGGAAAAAGCCATTCTAACCTATATTAGCACTCAAGACACTAAACGGTTTATAACCTCGGAGTATGGTTTTTGGGTTGCTAAAGATTCTGTAGTTAGTACATCTCGAAATCGAACATTACCAGAATTTAGTGATATTGTTAATTTCGATTTTAATATTTCGTTACTTAATAATCGAATTATATATACTGCATCAGAGTTAAAGAATAGAAACTATGCTATGGACCAAGAAGAACTTTTTACAGGTTTACGAGAAGGTTTAAAATTGATGAAAGCAGGAGAAACATTCACATTTATTTTTCCATCTCAAAAAGCTTATGGCTATTATGGAGATGAAAATAAGATAGGTAGAAATACACCCATAATTAGTCAAGTAACATTAAATTCGATAACAAAAAAATAACTATTATTAAAATGAAGAACATTAAACACACTATTAAATTTTTTAGTTTTGTCTTATTAGCAATAGTAAGCATGAATGCTTCCTCTTGTCAAGGTCAAGATCAATATCCAGATTTAGAAGATGGATTATATGCAGAAATTAATACCACTAAAGGCACAATGGTTGCAAAGCTATTTTATGAAAAGGCACCAGTAACAGTTGCCAATTTTGTTGGTTTAGCAGAAGGTACACACCCAAAGTTAGCTGGTGATTTAAAAGGAAAACCTTTTTATGAAGGTATTATTTTTCACAGAGTTATGAATAATTTCATGATTCAGACTGGAGATCCAACTGGAACAGGAACAGGAAGTGCTGGTTATAAATTCCATAGCGAATTCGATCCTAGTCTAAAACATGACAAAGCTGGTATTTTATCTATGGCCAATTCTGGTGGTGTAACAACAAACGGATCTCAATTTTTTATAACGGAAGTTCCTTATGCAAGAGGAGATGCTTTCGATGGTAATGGTGGCTTAAAACCTTGCGAACGTCGTGGCGTAAGCTGTCATCCAGTTTTTGGAGAATTAGTAAAAGGATTAGAAGTACAAGATTCTATATCTAATGTTGCTGTAACTGGAAGCCAAAACACAACTCCTGTAGAAGATGTTATTATTAATAATATGAAAATTATTCGTAAAGGAAAAAACGCAAAAGCTTTTGATGCTACTAAAGTATTTACAGAATTAGAACCTCTTTTACCACAACGCTTGATTGATTCAAAGAAAAAACAAGAAGAATTGGCTAAAGAGAAGTCTAAAGCTGCTGCAGAAAACTTTAAAAAAGCAAACGCTGGATTAGGTGGTGCCATTTTTGAGTCTGCAACTGGAATGGTAATGATTACCACTAAAGATGCAAAAGGTAAAAAACCTAGTAGTACAGAAAAAGCTTTAGTTAGTTGTAGTGCTTATTTTATGAATGGAGACCTACTTTACACTACTTATGCAGACGTTGCTAAAAAAATGGACCAATACGATGAGCAACAAGACAAAGCAGGTGATTACAAGCCATTTGCAATGATTTATAATGAATCTGCAAGTTTGGTTTCTGGTTTTAGAGAAGCTATGTTAAGAATGAATGTTGGAGATAAAGCTAGAGTTTATGTACCTAGTTACTTAGGCTATGGAGCAAGTGGACGTCCACCTAGAGTTCCTGGAAATACAGATTTATATTTCGATATAGAAATTACAGGTATTGAAAAATAAATAGCTGTTTTATTATAATTAAAAAGCCCTTCAAATTAAAATTTGAAGGGTTTTTTAGTAATATATTGTAACGCTATTTCAGGACGTCACATATCTTGCTTAATTGTATATTGATAATCAAAGTTACCATATTTTTTCAACCAATTTAAAACAGTTTTTCGGCATTGAATACCATAGTGTTTTGTAGCAGTTGTAGTAGATATTCGACCTTGCTTAATATCTTTTACTAATTGTAATTTAAAACTTAAACTGTAATCTTTCTGTGTTCGCTTTTTGTAATTTGAATCTTGTATTTCAATAAATAAATAATGTTAGCTGTAACACTATTTCAGGACGAGACATGTAGTTAATAAAAAAACCACTTAAAAATATTTATTCTTCCTTCTTTATTTTTTCAACAAAGCGTTGCAATTCTTTACCATATACAGAGGTTTTAACGTTACTAGTTAACGTGTCATTTACCATCTCTAAAAACTTTATGTTAGCATTATATAGCTCTGTCAATGCTAAATAAGGAGCAACTTCGCTGTCTCTATTATTTATCGCAAAATTTACAGTGTAAAGATACTTTCTTTTTTCAAGTTTTTTATATGTCTTTTCAGTTTCGTTAATTAAAGCAGTATCATTTTCTTTAAAAGCATCAAAGCTTTCTTTTATTAACTCAAGATTTCTATTATTAAATTTAGAAGCTGTATTTAGATACTCTTCAAGTATCTCTTGCTGTTCAGAGCCTATTATTTTAGCATCGTAATTAAAGTTTTTTAATGAAGTGTTAATTTCGGTAACACCTTTATTTCCAAAAAATCTAATTCTATTTTCTTGACTATCATTTTTATCAAGATGCAGATAGAATACTTCAGGGCTAACAATTTCACTTTGTAACTTAAAATTTGAATTTCCGTTTATAACCATAGAATCTACAGTTATTAAAGCAGTGTCGTTAGCTTTTTTTAAATAAACCGTACCTTTTTTTAAACCTTTAATGTTTCCTTTTACTATAAGAGCGTTTGAAGCTTCATTTTGACAAGAAAATACAAAACATAAACTTAATAGAATAAATAATTTTTGCATGAGAAATATTTGAATTTAAGAGCGCAAATATGATATAAAATTTAATTAAATACTAACCAGCAGCAGCTAATTCCATTAATATTGTACAGCCAATAGCAGCAATGGTCCCAACAGCATACCCAAACACTGCTAATAATACACCTACAGTTGCAAGCGATGGATGAAATGCAGAAGCTACAATAGGCGCAGAAGCTGCTCCACCTACATTTGCTTGACTACCTACAGCCAAGAAGAAGTAAGGCGCTTTAATTAACTTAGCAACAAGTATTAACAAAATAGCATGTATAGACATCCAGACTACTCCAATAGCTATTAAACCTACATTGTCGAAAATTAATGTTAAGTCCATTTTCATACCGATAGAAGCGACAAGTATGTATATAAATACGCTACCAAATTTACTAGCACCTGCACCTTCGTAATTTTTAGCTTTTGTAAAAGATAATAATATTGCAATAATTGTTGCAATACTAATCATCCAGAAGAATTTAGAACCTAAGAAAGTGAAAATGTTTTTTGTTGTAGGAGATTCTATATTAGAAACGACACCATCAAAAAATGGAGCTAAAAAGCCTGCTGATAAATGTGCTATACTTACTGTGCCAAATGCTATGGCACCAATAACCATTAAATCTGTTAGCGAAGGATTACGTTTTACTTTTTCAGAAAAAGTAGAGACAGTTTTTTTTAAGTCTTCAATTGAAGATGTATCAGCCTTTAGCCATTTGTTTATTTTATCTCTCTTACCAATTCCTATTAATAATAATGCCATCCAAACATTTGCAACTACGATATCTACAAATACCATTGCACCATATTTTGCTTGATTAAAACCATAAATCTCTAACATTGCTGTTTGGTTTGCGCCACCACCAATCCAACTTCCAGCTAATGTAGATAGGCCACGCCATACAGCATCTGGTCCAGCACCACCAACAGTCTCTGGTGAGAATATAGAAATTAATAATATTGCTATTGGTCCACCAATAACAATACCTATTGTTCCAGTAAAGAACATAATTAGGGCTTTCCAACCTAAATTAAAGACTGCTTTTAAGTCTATACTTAATGTCATTAAAACTAATGCTGCAGGTAGTAGATATCTACTTGCAACATAGTATAAATTTGATTTACCAGTAATAATTTCACCACTATCTTTAATAGTTTCCCATTCTGGTGCAATAAGTCCTAATGTTGTATATGAAGCAGGAATCATGTAAGCCATAAATAATCCTGGAACAATTTTATAAAACTTATGCCAAAAACCTTTTTCTATAGATTCTGTATAAAATATAAAACCTAATGCTAGCATTAGTAGACCAAAAACTATTGTGTCGTTTGTAAATATAGGTGTAGTATCCATTAGCTTGTTTAATTAGTTACTGCAAAATACCAAATTTAAACAGTAAAAAAAAAAGTAAGAAATAAACTTTGGCACACAAATTGGAATATGCTAACTGAGATTACTTACAGTGACTAATCTAAAGTGTGGTTACTTTATATTAAGAGTAAGTAGTCATCATATTTTTGGTTAATTAGTTGAAAAAAGCGTCTTTTTATAGGCGCTTTTTCTATAATATACATTTAAAGTGTGAAATGTATCATAAAATATAATATCTAAAATACTATAAATAAACTTTGGCACGTTAATTGATTTATAGATAGTAATTACTGCAAAGACTATTTTAGAGTGTGGTTACTTTAAATTAAGAGTGGTAATTATCATATTTTTGGTTGGTTAGTATGAAAAAGCGTCTTTTTAAGGCGCTTTTTCTATTCTATTAAGTTTCGAAACTGTTATTATTCAATATTAGGAATGTTAATGTGAAATATTTCTTAAAAGAACAAGAGCTTAGTGCTATAAATAAACTTTGGCACGTTAATTGTTTTATAGATAGTAATTACTGTAAAGACTATTTTAGAGTGTGGTTACTTTAAATTAAGAGTGGTAATTACCATATTTTTGGTTGGTTAGTATGAAAAAGCGTCTTTTTTAAGACGCTTTTTCTATTGGTATAAATTGTAAATAAAAAAGACTCACAATAACATGAGTCTTTATAATAACATTTATGAGATAGTTTTACTTTATAAATTTAATTATGGTATCAATTAATTCTGGAGCCAGTGCTCTAGCAGTTTCATTATAAGATTTAGAATTCTCTAAATTCCCACCATCAATAGCGACCAAAACATGATTCATTTTATCAATAATCTTCAATTCTGCTTTAGGAACTACTGCTTTCAATAGGTCAGCTTCGGCTTCAGAAACTTGTAAATCTTTAGTGCCATTAACAATAAGTATTGGCATTTCTAGTTTTTCTATTTCAGCTTGAGGATAATAAGACATCCAATTAGCCATAAATGGTTGTACTTCTAGATTAAATATAGAAGCCAAAGCAGGCGGAAAGTTTGAAGTTGTTTTACCTTCTTCTAAAATTTTTACAACACGCTTAGTATCTTCTAAAAACATTGGAGCCGTTTTTTCTACTTGTTCAATAAGAACATTCCCAATAGATTGTCCTGCGCCTGCTAGGGAAATAAAACCATCTGCATTATCTTTTGCCGCAAGCATACCAACTAAGCTACCTTGACTGTGTCCTGCAATGTATATTTTGTTGTATTTTTTAGAGTCTTTAAAATAGATGACAACAGATTTTGCATCTTCTACAAAATCATTAAACATTATGTTTTTATCTACATTTCCGTTTCTTATTTGCTTTACTATGCGTTTATCGTATCGAAAAGTTGCAATATTTTTAGCAGAAAGGCCTTCGGCTAATTTTTTAAGCGAGTTTCCTTTTAGAAAATTCTGATTCCCATCACGATCTGTTGGTCCAGAACCAGCAATAATAATAACCAAATTTGGTTTTTCTACAGTATTTGGTATTAGCAATGTACCATCAATTAATTTATTTATTGCAACTTCTTGTGCAGTATAGTTTTTGTCTTGAGCAAAACTAAAACTACTAACAAACATTAAAATAATTAAAAATTTTATTTTCATGAGATATCTATTTAGACTTATTTACTATATATAAACGCAAATTTACTGTTTAATATATAACAAAAAATGATTTTTTTATTTCGAAAGAAGAGTGTGTTTCATCGGTTTTATACTTAATTTCATCTGTAAGTGTTAAAATTTAATGCATTTCATCGAAAAATATAGTATTTAAGCGTTCATAAATTAAAACTACCATACATTTGAAATGTACTAAGAGACACACTTTTTAGTCAATGGATTAATTAATTAATTAATATTTGCATCGCTTTTAGAAGATATAGTAACCCTAAATCTAATATAAAACATACAAATTGCAAATACAGAAAACCAAAGTTGAGGGACTTTGGTTTTTTTGTGCTCAATAATTACTTAATAACTCTAAAGGTTAAGTTAATTCTCGGTTCCACTTCTTTTTTTGTTTTAGCGATTTGGTGAAGCCAATGCTGTTGTGTTTTACCTTGCATTAACAATAAACTTCCGTTTTCTAATAATAATTTTTGCTTTAAAGTTTTGTCTTTTCTATGCTTTAAATTAAAAAATCGAGCGGCACCAAAAGTAACAGAAGCTATAACTGGATCTTCACCTAATTCCTTCTCGTTATCTGCATGCCAACCGTTACTGTCGTTTCCGTCTCTATATAAATTTGCTAAGCAAGTAGTAAATTTTGCTTCAGTTTTTGTTTCAATTTTCGACTTTATTTTTATTAAATTTTCTGTAAATACTTCTGGGAGCATGGTTATATTAGAGTAGCTATATGGTTTGTTATTATTAGCAAAAAGAGCTGTTAATCTTGGTTGAGCGTAAGTTTTGCCAAATACTGTAATATCGTCTTGCTGCCAATTGGTATTATTTAAAATAGTGTCGAAAAACAACTGCGATTCAGCTTCAGAAAAGAAATTAGGGAAATAACCAATCTCTGCATCTGGTAAACTGAGTTGTATTTCTTCTGAAGAAAACATAAAATTTATTAATTTGAAGTTACAAATATGATTATTTCTCTAAATTAGCTTATAAATTCTATACTATGAGATTTGTATTTAGCTTTTTACTAACATTATATTCACTAATAGCTTTTGCGCAATTACCTAAAGGTTTTGTGTATGCAAAAACTGAAATTCCTACACTTAAAGTAGACCTGCAATATTGTAGCGATAATAATTTTGTTGGTGAAATAATTGATGGTTACAATGCTAATGTTGCTATAATGACTACCCAAACAGCTTCAGCTTTAAATAAAGTGCAAGCCGAATTAGCAAAACAAAACTTATCTATTAAAATTTACGATGCTTATAGACCACAACGTGCTGTAAACCATTTTGTACGTTGGGCTAAAGTGGTAAATGATACCTTAATGAAAAAACAGTTTTATCCAAGAGTGAATAAACGTAATTTGTTTAAAGAAGGTTATATAGCTTCAAAATCTAGACACAGTAGTGGTAGTACTTTAGATGTTACTATTGTGGATTTAAAAACAGGAAAAGCTCTTGATATGGGTTCGCCATACGATTTTTTTGGAAGTGAATCTTGGGTTGAAAATAAGAACTTAACAGAAGCACAGTCTAAAAATAGGCAAACAATACAAAAGGTAATGCTTACAAATGGTTTTAGAAACTACTCTCAAGAATGGTGGCATTTTACATTGCGAGGAGAACCTTATCGTAACCAGTATTTTGATTTTTTGGTGGAGTAGGTTTTTTAAATTTGCTTATTGTATTTTTTCTTAACTAATATTGAATCCAAGGTTTTCCTTAATTGTTTCAAATTGATATCATTGGCAATTATTTTTCCTTTTTTATCTACTAAAATATTATACGGAATTTCAAATATTCCATATTTTTTACTCAACTTTCCATTAAGACCTTCTACATCAATTACGTTTTTCCAGTTCAGTTTTTCTATTTGAATAGCTTCTAGCCAATTGTCTTTTTTTTCATCAATTGAAACACCAAGAATAGTCAATCCTTTTTCCTTAAAGTCATTGTTTATTTTTGCGAGTTCTGGAAATTGAGAGCGACAAGGTTTACACCAAGAAGCCCAGAAATCAATAAATAATAATTGTCCTCGATATGTTTTTGTGCTAATTAGATTATTCTCTTTATTGGGTAAATTAAAATCGAAAATTGAATTTCCAATCTTTACAATATATTCTGGAAATGCTTTAGATTCAATTCGTTTGATTGCGTCTTGATCTTGAGATTCAATATTAAGCAAATTGTATAGTGATTCGATTTGTTTTTTACTTAAAATAGTATCATTAGAAATTTTAGAGAGGAAATCTCCAGAGTATTTGTGGCTTGGATTTTGTTTTAAAATATCTTCTAATTTATTATAAAGCTTTATGTTCCAGTTTTTATCTGAATTAAATTTTAATTTAAATGCTTCAAAATCTTTTCTAATAATAGATGTTTTTGTTCCAGAAATTTCATCTATAGTTATACAATCAATAGTATGATTTTTTATTCGTTTTTTTGAGAATGTTATTTCTGTTGTTATTTCACTGTTTTCTAAATAAAAGTTTTTATCGTTTGTAGAGATGTTATTTGTTCCAAAATTTGCTAATGTTGGTTCAGAAATATTTCCTTTAAAAAAAGCATTACCGTTTTTTACTATGGCACTATCTTTAATTTTGCCGTACTTTAAATATAGATATCCTGAATAGTTTCCATTAATTTTTACATCAAGGTTAAACGCGTTTGGATTTTTGCTTTCGCAAGACATTAACAGTGTTAATAATATTAAAATGGTAAGATTTTTCATTTGTTTTTTTATTATCGTTAGAATAATTTTATAGAATAAGTTTCATTTAAGGTATCTATAAACAAATCGGCTTACTAAGTTTTTAAATATTTCAATAAATGTAATTCATATATATGTGACGTCCTAAAATAGCGTTACAATAATCAAATTCTTAGATAAAATAAAAATCTCAATTACATAAGTAATTGAGATTTTATAAAAGAGCCGATGGAGGGACTCGAACCCACGACCTGCTGATTACAAATCAGCTGCTCTAGCCAGCTGAGCTACATCGGCAAAACGAGTGCAAATATAATTTTGTAATCTATATTTGCAAACTTTTTATTAAACTTTTTACAGTTTATTTATTCTATCTATTAATTCACGACCTTTACTCTCTAATTCTGAGTTAATTGACTTAAAATGCGATTTTTTATTTTCTACATCTTTAGCATTAACTTTAGCAATTAATTCATCGAAAATAGTAATTGCATCGTCAATTACTGCTTCACTCTTTTTAGTATCCTTAGTAGCATTTGAGTATTCCCAAACGTAAACCGCTTCAATAATATCACCTAAAACATAATTAATGTCTTTTTTTAGGTCTCTTTTATTTGCCATAATATTAATTTTATTTATGCCACAAAAGTAAAGTATTTATTTGGAATAAAACCCAATGAATTTTAAAATGATTAATAGAAAAGCTGAATTATTATGTTGTTTAACTAATATAAAAAGTGCAATCATAGCTTATCTCTAGCTATATATTATATTGAAAAAGGAAACAAATTTTACACGTTATTTTAACGTGTATTATTTTTAAACAAATAGAGAGGAAATAACTGATTTGATTATAAAACTAAAGGTTTAAATGTAAACTTCTAGTAATTCTGCTTTTTTAGCTTTAATTTCAAATAACTTTATTGCGGCAGGTATTAGTATTGTTTCTCCTTTTTTTATAGTTTCTATAAAACCAGAAGCATTAATTGTAGCTTCACCTTCTACACAGATGTATATAATAAAAGAATCGAATGTGTTAAACTTTTGAATATTATTATTTTGAATTGGAAGGTAATTTGTTGTAAAATAAAGACAACTTACAAGTTTATTAACTTCATTTTTAATTTTAGAATAGCTAACTCTAAAATCGTCTTTCATATTAAAACCGATTGCATCTATTGCTAAATCATTATGTAAGTCACGAGATTTGCCATTTGCATCTACTCTATCCCAATCGTAAACTCTATAAGTAATATCGCTAGTTTGTTGTATTTCTGCAAGCATTACTCCTGCTCCAATAGCATGAACACGACCAACATCTATAAAATAAGTGTCGCCAGTCTTTACTTTATCAAAATTTAAGATTTCTGGAAGTGTTTTATTTTGTAAGTGCTTTAAATATTTTTCTGAAGTTACTTCTTGATTGAAACCAACTATTAAATTAGCCTCTTTTTCAGCTTGCATTACATACCACATCTCGGTTTTCCCAAAAGAATTGTGTCGCTCTAATGCTAATTCGTTATTAGGGTGTAATTGTATGGATAAATCTTCTTTTGCGTCTATAAATTTAATAAGTAATGGAAATTTATTACCAAAAGTCTCATAGTTTTTATTTCCTATTAAATTTGATGTGTACTCTTTTAAAAGGCTTTGAAGTGATTCTCCTTTTAATGGTCCATTAGCTACTATTGAAATAGCGTCTTCGACAGCACTAATTTCCCAACTTTCGCCAACAGAACTTGCATTTGTTTTTTTTTCTAAAACTGTTTCCAATTTATTACCTCCCCAAATTTTTTCTTTAAATATGGGTTGAAACTTAATTGGATGGAGTTTTTTTGACATATTATTTACCAGAATAACTTACAAAATTTCTAGACGTCTCATATAAAGTAACTTCTAAATCTAGATGTCCTTCTAACTTAGCTTTTATTTTTTGATGAATAATTACGGCTATGTTTTCTGCTGTAGGATTTAAACTTTTAAATTCTGAAACATCTAAATTTAGATTTTTATGATCGAAAGCGTCTTCTACTTCATTTTTAATAATGTCTTTTAAGATTTTTACATCTATAACAAACCCTGTTTCTTGATCTATTTCTCCTGTTACACTGGCTATCAATTCATAATTATGCCCATGATAATTAGGGTTGTTGCACTTACCAAAAATAGTATTATTCTTTTCGTTGCTCCAATCTTTTTTATAAAGTCTATGTGCAGCATTAAAATGAGCTCGCCTACTAACTGTTACTTTCATCTATTACGTTTATAAATTGATAAAATTTATCGAATATTATCTTAAACCAAGCTGTATATAGCTCTGGCTGTTCTTGTATGTCCTTTTTAACAGCTTCTAATGGCATCCATTTCCAAGCTTCTACTTCTTCAGTGTTTATTTGCGGTAACGCGTTGTAATTGCCCACCATAATGTGATCTAATTCATGTTCTGTCAAACCATTATCAAAAGGAGCTTTATATATAAAAGAGGTTTTCTCTTTTAACGGTGTAACAAAGCCCATTTCTTCTTGTAAACGTCTTTTCCCTGCTTTTAAGTTACTTTCTCCTTCTCTTTGATGGCTGCAACAAGTATTTGTCCATAGCCCAGGAGAATGGTATTTAGTTAAAGCACGTTGTTGTAACATTAATTCATTTTTATCATTAAAAATAAACACAGAAAAAGCGCGGTGTAAAACTGCTTTTTCATGTGCTTCCATTTTAGGCATTAACCCAATTTGTTCGTCCTTTTCGTTTACTAAGATTACTTTTTCTTCTATCATTATTTATCTTGAGGAAAACAAATTTACAAAATAG
The DNA here is from genome assembly GCF_023299985.1 of Lacinutrix sp. Lineage (GTDB taxonomy): Bacteria > Bacteroidota > Bacteroidia > Flavobacteriales > Flavobacteriaceae > Lacinutrix. The sequence continues at coordinate 21,552 of NZ_JALZVX010000023.1, forward strand.
ACTATATAATTAAGGGCTTTTAAGTTTATTTTAATATTGAGTTTAATTCATAAAAAAAAGCGCCTTATCGCAAAGGCACTTTTTTATGAATACTTTGTATTGTTTAGTAAAACAATACAATATATTTTTAATTTCTAGTTACTATAAACATACTACGTCTATTTTCTTGGTGCTCTTCTTCGCTACATTTAACGCCATCTGAGCAACCATTTACTAGTTGAGATTCTCCATAACCTCTACCAGATAGACGACTAGGAGATATTCCTCCTTTTTCTATAATCCAGTTTCTTGTTGAAACGTTTCTACGTTGTGATAAAGCTTCATTGTATTGATTAGTTGCTCTTGAATCTGTATGCGATTGAACATCTATGCTAACAGAAGGATACTCATTTAAATAATTTATTACTTTCTGTAATTCTATTTGAGCATCTGGTCTAATGTTAGATTTATCAAAATTAAAATAAATAGGATCTAAATCTAATAATTTAAATAAATCTACTCCTACAGATGCAGGTTCTGCTATATCTGTTTTTGGTGTTAAATTAAGTTTTAGTGCTAAATCTAATTTAATCTCAGGATCAATACTATAAGTCAATTCTTCTGGCTCGTAACCTGCTTTACTTGCTACTGCTCTAAAAGTTCCCTTTTTACAATCTGTATTATAACTAAAGGCACCGTTAACATCTGTTGTAAAACGATACACTTTTTCTTTACTATCGTTATATATAATTACATTGGCTTCCGGTATTACAATATTTGTATTTTTATCAACAACTGTTCCTGCTACCAATTGATTACAAACTTCTCTGCTAAATTTATAAATATCATCATCTCCTTTACCGTTGTATCTATTTGATGTTAAATAACCCGTATTTGTAAATTCATCTATAATAAACTCAAAATCATCACGAGGACTGTTAATAGGCTTACCTAAGTTTTCTACTTTTTCTATGTTCTTATTCAAGTTTGCATAAAAAACATCTAAACCTCCCAAACCTTGATGACCATCTGAAGAAAAATAAAGTGTTCCATTATTACTAATAAATGGGAAGTTTTCTCGTCCTTCTGTATTTACAATATCTCCAAGGTTTTTTGGCTCTCCATAACCATCTTCTAATATATCAACAACAAATATATCAGACTTACCTCTTGTTCCTGGCATATCTGAAGCAAAATAAAGCTTTGAATTGTCTAAACTTAAAGCAGGATGAGCAACATTATACTCATCGTTATTAAATGGCATAGAAGTAACATTAGTCCATGTCCCAGCATCATTTAGTGTTGCTTTGTAAATTTTAAGTCCAACAACTTTATCACTACTCTTCCTTTTTTTACCATCTATGTAGTTATTACGTGTAAAATACATTGTTTTACCGTCTTCTGTAAATGATGTTGAAGATTCATGAAATTTAGTATTTATTGCTTCAGAAAATCTTTTAGGCTCCTCACCATCTTCTTTTGAAAAGAATAAATCTAAAAAAGGTTGTTCGTTCCATTTGTACAATTTACCTTCTCCTCTAGAAGAAGCGAAAACAATACCATCCTTATAAAAGGATGTACCAAAATCTGAAAAACGAGAGTTAAAATCTAGGTTTTCAATTTTAAAATTACCCGATAATTTATCAATTGTTGTAAGGTAATCTGGAGATTCTAAGTATTTTATTGATCTTGAATCTTCTGGTTGTAGAATGGCAAACTTTTTTAAATACTTATTTGCATCTTCATATTTACCATTAGCTTTAAGTGCCATTGCATATCTGTAGTAATTCTCCGAATTTACAAGTGCTCCAGAAGCTATAAGTTCTCCATACCATTTAGCAGCTTCTTCCATTTCTACATTAAAGTAATAAGCATTAGCTAACTTAGCAATTACTTCAGGACTATTATCGCCAGACTTAACAGTTTTGTTAAGATCTCTAATAACCTCTTTATACTTTAAGTTATTATATTCCTTATCTACTCCTGAATTTACTTTTCCATCTTCTTGAGAAAAAGTAATATTAAAGGCTAAAGCAAATATTGTTAGTAGTATATATATTCTATTTTTCATGGTTACTGTTTTCTTAGTTAGAAGAATCTTGGTGATAATATTTTTTGATTTTCGAAAATTTCATAGCGTAAGAATATTTCGTAAGAACCTTGTTCAAATTGTGTTTGTCCTAAATCTGTAGTTTCTCTATCGTAAGCTAAACCTAACATTAATTTATCAGTTAATTGATAACCAACTAAAGCACTAACCGCTGCACTCCATCTATAAGCTAAACCTAATGTAAGTTTTTCTCTAAGAAGCGCATTTAGTGTTAAATCTGCTTGTAATGGTGCTCCCTTAACGCCTTTAAATAAAAATGCTGGCTTTAATTTTAAATCTTGATTAATATCAAAAACATATCCACCAATAAGATAAAGGTTAATTTGCTCGTTTGCTACAGATAATGCAGATTCATCAAAATGCGTAGTTTCTAATAAATTAGGTGCAGATAAACCAACATACCATCGATCACCTTTTCTGTAGTAAATTCCTGCTCCTACATTAGGAGAAAATTTATTTTCAATATCAGTTTGTAACAATTGGTCACCTCCATTAAATTGATTTAATTCAGAGAAAGCAACATCTAGTAAATGTCCTCCTGCTTTAACTCCAAAAGCTAATCTACCTTCTTCTGAAGTGTTTATAGTATAAGAGAAATCTATATCAAAATAAGTTTCATGTGTTGGGCCAATATTATCATTGATAATAGATAAACCTAATCCAACTTTTTCACTATCTCCAACAGGTGAATGTATATTAAAAGTTTGAGTGTCTGGCGCACCTTCTAAACCTACCCATTGCGTTCTGTAAAGTCCAGTCATGCTAATTGCTCCTCTCGATCCTGCATAAGCGGGATTTACACTAATAGTATTGTACATATACTGTGTGAACTGAGCGTCCTGTTGTGCTGTACTTTCTGTAGTAAAGACAGTACTAATAAGGGCTACTAAAATTAATAGTTTATTTTTCATTATTGAGAAGTATAATTTAATTTTGAAGGCAGAATAGCTCTGCCTTCATTATTGATTTTAATTAACGTTGAATGTATAAGTAACCTGCTTTAGATTTCTCTTCATCTCCTTTTTTGTATTTAACAATATAGAAGTAAGTACCTACTGGTAACTGTTCATCTTGTTCGATTGTTACTCGACCGTTAGATTCACCTCTAAAGTAATTATCATTCTGTCCGTAACCTTGAGTCTCATAAACTATAACTCCCCATCTGTTATATATTTCAACAGTGTTTTCTGGAAATAACTCTATATTTTTGATTACAAAAATGTCGTTATCATTATCTCCATTAGGTGTTACTGCATTGAAAACTTCTAAATCATCTCCTGGAAGCACTCCATTATCAACTTCTAAATAATCTGGAAGTCCATCACCATCACTATCGAAAGCATCATCACCAAATCCAATACCATCACCATTTGGATCAGGATTCTCATTAGTTGTTAAAACACCATCACCATCATCATCTACATCTAAGTAATCTGGTATTCCATCACCATCAGTATCATCATCTGTTGGATCATCATTTCCTGTTGGATCAACTTCACCATCTGATACATCTACATCAGCATAATCTTCATTAATAGTATCTACTCCATCGTTGTCATCATCTTCATCTAACCAGTTTGGCATACCGTCTCCATCTGTATCTCCTAATGGGAATTCTACGCCGTTAGGCACATTATCATTATCACAATCACCATTAAAGAATTCTATCGACTGAGGTAGTGTTACACTATTAGTAAAGAAACTACAGTTATTAAATATATCAGTTCCATCGATGTCTTCATCTCCATTGGTTACACCATCACCATCACAATCAGATGATAAATAAGGTTCAGAATTAGTGACTGTTGCGTTATCAATATTAAAGTCACATGAACTATTAGGATCTGTATTATCTAAAATTTCTTGACAATCAATTACTCCATCTCCATCGGTATCAGTACTTAAAGCTCCTAATGGATCACATGGGTCGTTTGGATCAGATATACCGTCACCAAAATCATTTGGATTCAATGGTGTTGATGGATCATCAACTCCTGTTAATTCCTCACAATCTGAAAGTCCATCACCATCTGTGTCTGTTGTATCAAGTCCAATAGGATCACAAGCATCGTTTGGATCACTTGGGTTATTTACATCTACTCCAAAGTCTACAGGATTATCTGGTGTTGATGGATCATCGATTCCTGTTGTCTCCTCACAGTCTGTAAGTCCGTCGCCATCCGTATCTGTTGTGTTTACTCCTATTGGATCACATGGATC
>NZ_JALZVX010000024.1 GCF_023299985.1 Lacinutrix sp.
CAGTGCCTGTATAACAAGAAGCTGCTCCAGAATCTGTTGCTCCTGTATTATCGAATGCTACATCTGCACCTAAAACAACAGCTATTGCTCCTGCACATTCATCGTTTGGTATTACAGATACAGTGTTAACACTAACAGTAATATCTCCTGTATTACCTGATGATGATGTTACATCAAAATTCACTCCAAATGCTGTATTAAAAACACCAACAGCAATATAATAGGTTCCTGCAGGTTGTCCAGTAAGAGATAATAAACTTAAAGAACCAGTACCTCCATCATCATTATTACTTAAAAGGTTACCTGCATCATCATAGATACCTAACTCTGTATCTAATGATCCTCCAGTTTCAATTGTAAAATCTGTACAACCTCCATCATAAATTAACTCATACCATTGAATTTCACCGGCTGTTACAGCATTAGTAGCAGTATCATTAGCAACTCCACAAGCACCATTTAAAGTTAAAGTTCCTATAGTTGCAGGTGGACAAGTTTCTTCAAGTCCATTTTCTAATACGTTACAAATAGCGTCATCTGGATGCACAATAGTTAAATTAATTGGAGTTCCAATTGGAAAAGGACCTACAGTTGTAATTCCTATTGCTGTAATAGTACCAACACTAGTGCTTTCACTTTGAACATCGTAAGAAGTTCCACTACCTAAATCTGTAACGTCAATATCTACTGAGAATTCAGCAACACAATCCGTTGTAACAGTAAAAGTTGCTACAGGTGCATCACAATCAGGAATTTCATTAAAAGACACGTTATCAATTGCCATATCCGATTGAAAAGCAGACCCTCTTGTTCCTCTAAATACAACACTGATAGTCTGTCCCATATATGCTGACAAATCAATAACAGCTAATTCAAAAACATCTGTAGCTGCTGCTTGTTGCTCTCCTGTTAAATTAAAAACATTATCTGTACCGTTAACTAAAACATCTAAATTACCCATATCCTCTCCAAACATGTGATAGTTAAAGGTTAATGCTGGTGCAGTAAGTCCTGATAAGTCTACAAGCGGTGTCGTTAAATTTATAATAGTTCCATCTGTACCAGATGATCCTTCTGTGAAAAAATAATTTCCTGTTGTAATTGACGAATCTGGACCAGTACCACCTGAACTAGTATCGTCAAAAGCTGCTAATTCCCAATAGTATCCATTACTAGTAGCTGACCAACAATTTTCAACCATAAAAGGATTTGAAGAAACTGTAAATCCGTCTTCAAAATTTTCTAAGTAAGGTGCTACAAATGCTTCACAATTTGTTGTAAAAGCAAAGGGCCCAAACCATACTGATGTACCATCTACACCACAATCTGATTGAACATAATATTCATAATCGGTAGCATCTGTTAATTCAGTTGCCATGTAAGGGTTTGAAACACCTGTTGATGTTGCCATCATAGTTTGAGTTCCACCATCTGTAATATTTACTAATTCTATATTCCAAGTTGTAGCTGTTCCAGTTTCTGTCCAACCTAAATCGGCAGAGGAACTTTCTACATTAGCTACAGTTAACGAATTAGGTTGCGTACATGATGGAAGTTCTGAAAATGTTACATCATCAATAGCTATATCATCCTCAAGACCACCTAAAGGCTCAGAGAAAGTAAAACGAACTTGTACATCACCTGTAATAGTTAATGCGCTTAAATCAGTAATTATTAATTCCCATTCTAAATTAGCGGTATCTTCATTAATAGTCTCTACAGTATTAAATGCTGCTCCATCCCAAACTTCTACTAATAATTCTGCATTAGCAACATTATTACTGCTTGAAATCACGTAAAAGCTTAGCGCTGGTGTTGTTAAAGTAGAAACATCTACTAATGGGCTTAATAAAATAGTAGGGCCATCGTTACCTGAAGCATCAACTACTGCATAATAACCATTAGTCATAGTATTACCAGAAATCGTACCATTGTCACCTACATTGTTTGGTCCTGAAAGATTAAATAGCCAGTCTTCTCCACCACTCATACTCCAACAAGCAGGAATCACTCCCCCATTTTCAAAACCTTCTGTGTATGGTGCTGGAAACGTAAGACATATAGTATTAAATGTTAAAGGACCTACTGTGGCACTATTTGGAGTGGATCCACTACAATTAGCAGTAACGTAAACATCGTAAGATGTAGTAGCTGTTAAACCAGTAGCTGATACTGTTGTTCCTGCTACATTAGCATTAGAAAATACTGGATTAGCAGTTTCTCCTGTTAAGAAAACCTCTACGTTAAAATCAACTTCAAGTGGTGCTCCACCAGCTGTCCAAGATATATCAGCAGTTGTTAATGCTATGTTTGAAACTAGTATTGCTGAAGGGTCAAAACACCCATTTGCTGCTACTGTTAAATTTTGAACTGTTGATGCATGACAATCAGAATCATCAGCACATGTATCATCATTAGTAACGTGAAGTCTTACAACATTAACTGTAATAGCTGTTACAGTTAATGGAGACGGTCCAAATGCAATTACTGAATCAGTATCATCAGTTATAGTAATATAACCATCTACTCCACTTGAAGTGTTTGTAAATTCATAATCGTCTCCAATTATAACGTTGTTAATTGTATTGTATTCTCCTGAAAAACTACATGTAGAAATAGATGTAACAGAACCATCATTCGGTGTGTTTTCAGTACCAAAAGAGGTAGTAACAATACATTGTGACCAAGTAAAGCTAGATACCAATACCGCAAAAAATAAAAAAGTAATTTTTTTCATATTAAATAGTTTTTAAAAATGTTTATAATGCTAAAAATATTGATAATATATCAATTAGCAATCTAAAAATGTTACAAATCGACAATACGCAATTTATTATCGATTAAGGGTTTGTGAATGTTTCAAAAATAATCTAAAACAAAATTTTAATTTACATGTTCTTAATAATCGATGCTTTAAAACAATAAAAAAGCCACACATATAGTAATAGTGTAGCTTTAAACATAAATATTAACTAGTTTTATTTTTCTTATCTCTCTACAAATGCATCCATTAGAGCATTACTAATTCCATGCTACAAAAACTGTCTTCGTTATAAATATTTTGTAAAGTAGCACGTTTTATTAAATCGCTAAACATTGTTACTGTGTAATTTGCAAAATCTAGAGCAGTTGCGTTTCCTAAAGGTGACATTTTTCGAAGTAAGCTATAAAGCCATCAAAACCTTTTACTTTACTTCTTTTCACTTTTTTTGTTAGTGATTGCGAAATAGTATTAACTCTTACTTTTTTATCTTACAAGGAAATGACCAAAACTACTTGCAATACTTTCTAAATAGGCTTTGTTATATCATTATAATCTATAAAATTTTCATACCTATATAAAAAAGCCACTCTAAAATAGTGACTTTTAAAATTATATGTTATGCTAAGATCTAGCAAACATTGTATTAGTAATTACTAGTTTTTAATAATTCTAACAGTTTCTATGTTTGCTCCAACAGTTACAAAGTAAGCTCCAGATTGTAAGTTAGACATATTAATATCGTTAGACACTGCGTTTGGTGAAGTTTTAATAACTTCTTGACCTAACATGTTAAATAC
>NZ_JALZVX010000025.1 GCF_023299985.1 Lacinutrix sp.
TTTGGGTTTTAATTAGGCTTGACTTTGTCATTTTTTTAGGCTAACTTCGTTTAACGTCTGATATAAAACATTAAAACGATTTCATATCAGGTAACACGTTGTGCAGCATTAAAAAGTACCGCGAAAAACTGTATTCAATTCGAAATTTCTTATTTTTGTTACTAAATCATTTAATTATGGATATACAAGCTGAAAAATTAGAATTAATGAAATTATTGTTAAACACAAACAATCCTTCAATACTTGAGTCCATAAAGATTATTTTAAAAAAAGATAAAACTTCTGATTTCTGGGATAAACTTAGCTCAGAACAACAGCGAGAAATTAATAATGCTGATATAGAAATTTCTCAAGGTAAAACAACCAACTATGAAACTTTTATGGCTTCTCACAGATAATGAGTAGAACAGTTATAATTTCAAAAACAGCTGAGAAAAAACTTGAAAAACTATTTGAATTTCTTCTTGAAAAATGGAGTCAAAAAGTTAAGTCTGATTTTATAAAAAAGTTAGACAAAAATATTAACTTAATAAAAAACAACCCTGAAGGTTTTCCTGAATCTGAAAATAAAGTTGGATTACATAAGTGTGTAATAACTAAACAAACAACCTTGTTCTATCGATATACTTTTGAGAAAATTACAATTGTTACCGTATTTGATACTCGTCAAAACCCAAATAAATTGAAAAAGGAAATATAAATGTAAAAAACACTGTACAATACTATATGTAGCAAATATTGCAATTAGTGTTTAAATCGAAAAGTTATTGTCTATTTGCAAAGTCGCCAAATCTTTTAATTTGGTATTAAAGAGAAAAATTAAAACAAAAGATTTGGCTTGTGGTTAAACCGAAAGTAATCGCATATTTTCTGCCCAACTTGCCATATATTTAACGTTAAACGAACATTCCCAAAACACACAATAAAACATAAAAAAAGCACAGTCCTAAAACTGTGCTTTTCGCTTTTTATATATTTTATTATTCGAGACTAGATTTCTCTATTAATATCCCAAGCCTCTAAATAATCTTTTACCGCTTTTACAAATTGCCCACCAAGTGCTCCATTTACAACTCTGTGATCGTAAGAGTGAGATAAGAACATTCTGTAACGAATACCAATAAAGTCACCATCTGGAGTTTCTATAACTGCAGGTACTTTACGTATTGCTCCTAAAGCTAATATTCCAACTTGTGGTTGATTAATAATTGGTGTTCCCATAATACTTCCAAAGGTTCCAACATTAGTTACTGTGTAAGTTCCACCTTGAATATCGTCTGGCTTTAATTTATTTTCTCTTGCTCTTGTTGCTAAATCGTTTACCGCTTTAGTTATACCTACAAGGTTAAGCTGGTCTGCATTTTTAATAACAGGTACAATTAAGTCTCCATTACCTAAAGCAGCTGCCATACCAAGGTTTATGTTTTTCTTTTTAATAATAGTATCACCTTGAAGCGAAATATTCATCATTGGGAAATCGCGTAATGCTTTGGCAATTGCTTCCATAAAAATTGGAGTAAACGTTAAGTTTTCTCCTTCTCGCTTCATAAACTCACTCTTAACTTTCTTTCTCCAATTCCAAATATTAGTAACATCTGCTTCTATAAAACTTTGTACGTGTGCACTTTTCTGTACACTCTCTACCATGTGATGTGCAATTAATTTGCCCATTCTGGTCATTTCTATAATCTCATCACCTTCTGCAGCAATAATAGGTGCAGCTGGTTTTTTTGCTTCGCTTTTTACAGCAGCTTGTTGTTTAGTTGTAGCAATTGGAGTGACGACCGCTTTAACTGGTTGCGAACCTCTTGTTTTTAAATACGTTTGCATGTCTGCTTTAGTAACACGACCTTCTTTTCCTGTTCCTGGAATAGTGTCTAACTCGTCTTGCGCAATACCTTCGGCTTTAGCCATGTTTTTTACTAATGGTGAATAAAAACGCTCTCCATTAGAACTAATTGGCGCTACAGTTTCTTGAGCTAAAGCAACTGTTTGTGATACCTCAGCGACTGCAGGTGCAGTTTTATCCACCACAATTTCTTGTGCTTTTGGCGCTTCGGCAGAAGTATTACCTTGTCCTTCAGTTTCTATAATAGCAATAGTTTCTCCTACTTGAACAACGTCGTCTACATTAAAGAGCACCTCTACTAAAACACCATCAACCTCACTTGGTACTTCGCTATCTACTTTATCTGTTGCAATTTCTAAAATTGCTTCATCTTGTTCAATAGTATCACCAACCTCTTTTAACCACGAAGTAATTGTTGCTTCTGCAACGCTTTCTCCCATTTTCGGTAATTTTAGTTCAAATCTTGCCATATTAATAAAAAATGTGTCTTTTTATAATTTCAGAATGCAAAATTAATAAAAAATAGTGTATTTATTTGACTATTCAATATAATTTTAAATTCTGCTTATCTAATATTTTGATACTTAAAAGAGTATCACCTCTCCTCTACTCTTCGAGGAATAACTTCCGAGGATAAAATTAGCGTTTTTTGGAAGTATTTTGAATGATAAATTTTTATTTTTTTCTGATGCTTCCATTTCCTTAATTATTGACTGATAGCTAACATAGTTCGCATCAAAAATAATTTGAGTATCCTCTTTAACATCTGCAATGTTTAAAACTACATTAAAAGGTTTTAAAAGCTTAGTCGTTAAAATTTCATTTTTATTATTTGAAATCAAAGTATAATTTTTAAAATCTACAGTTTTAACCAAATCTTTACTTCCAAATAGTTTTGCAGAATGTATTCCAAAGAAAACCAAGGCATCAAAAACTAAATTGCTTTTAAAATGTTTTTTATAGAAAATCTGCATGGCTCCATAAAAACGCTTAGCGTAGGTTTTATCTTTTAAAGTACTTTCTCCTTTATAATGTATAACTGTAGCTTCTCCATAATAGAAACTTTGGAAGCCTGCTTTTTTAATTTTATAACTCAAATCTATGTCTTCACCATAC
>NZ_JALZVX010000026.1 GCF_023299985.1 Lacinutrix sp.
TGGAAGATCGAACGTAGCAAAACCATCTGCATTGTCATCACAAACTTCTAATGGTGTTAAATCTGCTGCTATAATGATTTGTGGTTCTGGGTTGACGATGAGTTGAAGTGTTTCAAAACTTGCACAATTTGTTGAAGCGGTAGCACTTTGAACACGAATATAAATAGTTTGTGTATTGGCTACAATATTATTGTATGGACTGGCTAATGCATTAACATTATTTTGAGAATCTGCTAAGGTCTCATGGAAAGTAACATTTAAACCCATATCTCCACCAGAGACTTGAGCTGTAACATCACTTAATGTAAATATTCCAAAACCATCACTGTCTGGATCACAGTGTTCTAATGGAGCAGTTGGTGGAAATGAAACAGGTGCATCCACAACAATTAACTCTAGTGTTGTTGTATCAAAACATCCTGTATTAATATCTTCGACACGTACAGAAATAAACTGTGGATTTGAAATATTGGTGTACGGGTTTACTAATGAATTTAATGCACTATCTGCATCGTTTTGGTCAAAATAATATGTGACTGCATACGATGAATTTCCACCTGAAATTTCGTTGTTTTTTATTGATAAATCTATAGCTGTAAAACCATCTGGTGTACCATCATCACAAGCTTCTAGAGGTATTGGAGCTACTATTATTGGTAGCGAATTAGCAGTAACCATGATTGTTTCAGAAGCAGGACAGGTACTATTTGTAAGATAGTCTATCGTGTAAGTTTCTCCTGGTGTTCCTCCTGATATTGTTCCTGTTACTGGATCTAATGTAGCAGCATCAGTTGGTGTTGTATTAAAAGTAAAAGTTCCGCCAGGAGTAGCTACTGTATTTGCTATTGCGCCATCACAAGTAGGAATATAGGCTACAGATGTGTCATCTTGAGGAAGTACAATTAAAATTTCTGTATTAGATGTTGGGCAAATACCTGAGGTGTTATATTGAATGGTATAACTTGCTTCTGGAGTAGCATTAGTAACGGTTCCTGTTCCAGGATCAATTACAGCAGCATCAGTTGGTATTGGATTAAAACTAAAAATCCCTCCTAATGTACCTGTAATATTCACTGTTCCTCCAGTACAATTTGAAGTGATAGAAAATGATGCATCGTCTGAAGTTAATACGGTAAACGTTTGGGTTGAATTCTCAGGGCATGGACCACTTGTACTATATTCTATGGTATAAGTTGTATTTGATACGCCGTTAGTAACTGTTCCTGATGTTACATCTATAGTTGCTCCATCTGTTGGTGTTGGATTAAAACCAAAAGTTCCACCTGTATCTCCATTAATAGTTGCTGTGCCACCATCACAGGTAGGAGTAATAGTAAAAGAAGCATCTTCTAAAGGTAAAACTGTTACATTTTGAGTAGAAGTATTAGGGCATGTACCTACAGTTGTATATTCTATAGTGTATGTTGAGGAAGGTGTTCCATTAGTAACTGTTCCTGATGTTGCATCAATAACTGCCGTATCTGTTGGTGTTGGATTAAAAGCATAAGTTCCTCCAGGTGTATTAACATTATCTACGGTTCCACCATCGCATGTTGCAAGCATTGTAAAAGAAGCATCGTCTTGATTGTTAACAATAAGATCGAATTCCTGAATTGTAAAACAACCAGTAGTTGTATTTGTAATGGTAGCAAAAATAGTTTGATCATTGCTAATGTTTGTATATGGACTAATTAAAGGATTTATACCAATATTTGCATTACTTTCACTTACATAATACGCAACGGCAACATCTGTTTGTGTGCCAATAATAAGAGGTGTGTTTTGTTCTAAATTAAAAGATGTAGTGTTGTCACCAAAAGGAGTTACTGTGTCACACTCTGTAATGTTTAAAGCATCTCCAGAAGGATCTATTTCACTTGATGGAGCGTCTGAAAATTGAGCTGTTCCTGTCCAAGTTAGACTAAATGGACTGTTACCTATTGGTCTATCTATTACCACAAAATAAGAGTCTCCAGCAGTAACGTTAATTGCGCTTACAAAGCTATTTCCTGCCGCTCCAGGGCCTTCTGTTACATCTGTTTCTGTTGTGTTTAAACCTGTTAAATTATTGCCTTGTCCAGAAGCTTGAGGATTAGTTGTTGAGCATCTAATTGCTGCTCCTAAACTTCCACAAACAGGATTAGGTCCAAAAATAAAAAAATCGTAGTCTTCTGTTATAGCAGTACTGTTTGGAGTTACCGTAAATGCTAATGTACCATTGGTTACAAATGTAACTTCAAGCCATAAACTATTGTTTTCGTTACTACTGCAAGAATTTGGAAATTCGTTACCTGCAGTACCTGTTCCGCTAACATCTAAAACAACATCAGCATCTCCACAAACTGTAACAGCATTAACGCAATCGTTTGGTTGTTGTGCTATTACTGAAACAGATTGAAAAAGGAAAGTAAGTGTAAATAGTAATTTTAAAGTGTTCTTTAACATTTAGGTGACTTTTTTTAATTTTGAAAATGATAGCTTAGCGGAAATAAAAAATAATTTTGGTGTGTAAATTTACTAATATTATAACAACTGAAATGATGAAATTCTTAATACTTATTTTAGTTCTTAGAATACATGAAATTGAGAAAAGGATTAAATTCAACGCTTTAAAGTAAAATGATTTTTATATTCCCTACCATCTTGCAGTTTTACTGAGAACCAATAGTCGCTTTGTGGTAAAGGTTTGCCATTAAAAGTGCCATTCCAACCAGAACCAGAAGGTTTAATTTGCGTAATAAGTTTACCGAAGCGGTCGTAAATAAATACAGTTGCATTAGTTTGTAATTTTTTGCTAGCACCATAAAAATGCCACGTATCGTTTACATTATCTCCATTAGGTGTAAAGTATAATGGGAAGCCTATTATAGAAACTTGATCGTTAATTGTACCACAATTGTTTTTTATATCTCTAATATAAATTTTATAAATACCTGGTTTTAATTTTATAAAAGCATTTAATGTTTGGAAAGGTGTTGTAATTCCATCTTCGTTTTCTAAAGCATATTCGTATTCTCCTTCACCAGAAGTTAACACTGTAATACTATTATTTTGTAATTGTCCATCTTTAATAACGATCTCGTCTATTGTTGCAATATTAGAAGCTTCAATAGTAAAAAATCTGGTGTTAGAACAATTTGTTACATTATTTGTAACAGTTACAGTGTAACTACCTATTGCGTTTACAGCAATAGTTTGAGTAGTTTCACCAGAACTCCAAGAAAAAGAATAATTAGAAGTGTTAGAGTCTTGTAGTCCGGACTCTAAAATTAGTGATAATGCGTTGTTATTTATACAATATAAAATGGTTTCGTCTGCTTCAAGTTCAGGAAGTGGATTTATAGAAAGTAAAACCTCATTAATACCATAACATATATTGCCATTTTCGATTCTCGAGAAAATAGTTTCAGAGTATGGCGTTACATTATTGTACACTAGGGGTAATTCGTTTTGTTCTAATAAAGCATCGTTGTAAGAACTATAATAACTGATATCAAATCCTGGTAATCCTGCTAAGATGATTGGAGAAAAATCGTCTAAATTAAAGATGTTAATTCCGTCTGGAGATGCTTCTTCATCGCAAACTTCTGGTGCTATATAATTTGCAGCTTGAGAAGTGCTAATGCCTATAGATAAAATTGAAGTATTAAAACAATTGATATTACTATCTATTACACGAACAAATATATCTTGAGGATTAGAAATATTATTATAAGACGCACCATTTAATTGGTTCGTACCATTTTCTGCATCTAATGGTGTTAAATAAAATTCAGTAATTAGTCCAGTAACATTTCCCGTTAGTTCTTCGTTTGCTTGATTTAAATTAAAAGTAGAAATATCTGTTGTTCCACATTGAAATAAACTAGCATCAAATGCTTCTGGACCTGAAGTGTAAGTAACTATTGCTTGCCCATTTTGATCACCGCAATTAGTATTAGTTTCGATACTTACTTGGTAATCTCCAGCCACATTTATTGTAAGTTCATTACTTGTTTCTGTTAGTGGATTTCCATCTTGCGTCCATGTGTAGCTTGCACCAGGAATAATTTCAGTTGATAGAGTGTAACTATCTCCTAAGCACAGTGTAAGGTCTAATGTGTTGTTTCCATTTTGAATAATATCAATTTGTTGTGTGAAAAAGGATTGAATAAAAGGAGGTAATCCTTGTCTACTAACATTACCACTTAAATTTAAGTTTTGGTGTTGGTAGTTACATGCAATACCTAAGTTGTTTGGGTTTGCTATTGTACTTAAAGCTGCGACACCATCTGAATAATCTAAGCTTTGAGAACAGTAGATTTTTCCATTTGGACCTAATTGAAGACTACTTCTGTAAAGTTGACGTTGAGTAATAACTGTTTTACTTGCTGAAATATCTTGTGCAAAAAGATTGTACTGTAGTAGGTAAGAAATATTTTGTATAGAACCTGTTGGGTCTAGAGGGTTTTGTTCAGATGTATAAGTAGAAACATATAATAGTTGACTATTAGGAGAAAACTCTACGCCATAAGATAAATCTGAAAAAGTTTGCGTTTCTAAAAACTCTGGGTTAGAAACTATTCCTGTATTAGTCTCAAAATCAGCAATAAACAAGTTGTCTATTCCGTTTGCACTTGCTAACTTTGTTCCATTAGGAGAAAATTTTAAATTCCCAATAAAATCTGAAATAGAGACTGGTAGAATAGACTTAACAGCTGCTGTATTTACGCCTGTTGTGCTTACTTCATAAGCATGAAATGTATTCATGTTAATTGTGCTTGTTCCAAGTTCATTTGAAAAAGCAATAACCCAAATATTACCTGTAAGACAGTTCTTTAGAACTGCAGAGATTTTTTCAGAACAATTGGTTAATAAGTTTGTATTTGTACCAACTACTTTACCCAAGCCTCCATTAAATGATAAGTCTATTGTGTAATAATTTAAGCCTGTTGAGTTTACATTTGAGCCTACTGTAAAGACGTAATAAATATTAGGGTCATCTGGTTTCGAAATCGCAATAGCAGATTGTGTACTAGAATCGTCTCCTAATAAATTATTACCATTCTCCATGATTTCATGGTTTGCATTGTATAGTGTTGAACCATCTGTATATAAAACTAGATTGCCATTTTCGTCTGAAATAGTTGTACAGCCTTCTGCAGTATTTAATTGTCCATTAGTCACAGATGAAACAGTATTGTTTGTTAAGTCGAAACTAATCCCTGCATTATCTCCAAAATACCAATTAGCAGCCTGTTGTTGTGCCGAAACCGAACAAAACAAAGCTAGAGTGTTAAAAAAGACTACGATTTTAAAGAATTTAGACATCTATTAACGCTTTAAAGTAAAATGATTTTTATATTCCCTACCATCTTGCAGTTTTACTGAGAACCAATAGTCGCTTTGTGGTAAAGGTTTACCATTAAAAGTGCCATCCCAACCAGAACCAGAAGGTTTAATTTGCGTAATAAGTTTACCGAAGCGATCGAAAATTAATATTTCAGAGTTTGGCTGAAATACATTAGATACACCATAAACCTGCCAAGTATCGTTAAAAGTATCTCCATTTGGTGTAAAAAACAAAGGAAAACCAATTACAGAAAAGTCTTGGTTTGTTACACCACAATTATTTTTAATGTCTCTAATAGTTACATTGTAAATACCAGGTTGTAGTTGTGTAAAAACATTACTTGTTTGAAAAGGCGTTGTGTTATCGTCTTGATTTGTTAAAGCATATTGGTATTCGCCTTCTCCGCTAGTTAAAATAGTCACTTGGTTGTTGTTTATGCTACCATCTGTAATTTTAATATCTTCAATTGTAGCGATATTAGAAGGTTCAACAGTAATAGTTCTAGTATTGCTACATAGAGTGGCATTGTTAGTAACAGTTACTGTGTAGGTTCCTATTGTGTTTATATCTATAGTTTCTGTGTTTTCAGAAGTAGACCAGCTAAAACTGTAGTTTGCAGAAGTATCATTTAATCCTGCTTCTAAAGTTATTACAGTTGGAAAATTATTTAAACAATAAACTAGTGTTTCATCATTATCTAATAATGGTAATGGATTTACAGTTAACAATACTTCATTTATACCGAAACACGCATTGTCGTTTTCTACACGAACATATAACGTTTGAGAATAAGGAGTTGTATTTTGGTAAGAAGAATTTAGTGCATTATTTTCTAGAAGTGCATTACTCTCAGTCTCATAATAGTTTATATCTAATCCAGTTGGTAATCCTGCTAAAATGTCTGTAGAAAAATCATCTAAATTAAATGTATTTAAACCATCTTCACTATCTGGTTCGTCGCAAACTGGTTGCGCTGTGTAGTCATTAATTTGTGTGCTACTAGTTTCTAAAATTAGTTCGCTAAAGTTAAAGCAGCCTGTTATGTCGTTAGTTACTCGAACAGATATAGTTTGGGGATTACTAGTATTACTATATGCATTACCGTTAATTTCATTTGTATTGTTTTCAGCATCATTTTGTGTTAGATAGAATTGCGTTGAAGTATCTGGAACACTTCCAGTTAAATCATCGTTAACCTCTGTTAAATTAAAGGTTGTAAAACCATCGACCATGCCTTGCTCGTCGCATTGGTAAATATCTGTATCAAACGCTTCAGGAATTCGATTAATAACTAGATTAATACTCCCTGTACTGAAACAATTGGTATTGTCGTTATTTTCAATTCTAATAAAAAGCTCTTCGATTATTGGTGTTTGATTTGTGTAATTATTTGGATGATTATTGTTAGCAGTATCTGCATCTACTTGTGATCCATAATAGGTAATAGTAAATTGTGTAGAATCTTGCGAACCAAGAATATCGGCATCAAAACCTGATAATATTATTTCTGTTTGCCCATCCATTGGGTTGGCATCGTTGTCGCAAGCGTTTAAATTATTAGTAGCTGCTATCGCAGGAGTATCGAATACTTCAATTTGAAAACTTGTAATATCGAAACAATCTCTATTGCCAATATTAAATACTTTTGCGCGTATGGTTTGCGGATTACTTGTATTTTGAAAAAGACCAATTATAGAATTGTTATCTGCTTCGGCATCAGCTATAGATTGGTAATATTCTACTCCAAAAATTGTTGAATCTTGACCATTTAATATTGTAGCGTTTTGA
>NZ_JALZVX010000027.1 GCF_023299985.1 Lacinutrix sp.
AGCAATTTATCGTAGAATTATACTCTAAATAATAATTAATAACATTGGTATTTGGCCAAAGGATTTATTAGTGTTCTTCAAACTTTTAAATCGCGCAACCAAATAACAATTAAAACGAAGAACAATATGGCAGTATTTAATTTTCAGAAGCCCGACAAAGTAATCATGATTGATTCTACTGATTTCGAAGGTAAATTCGAATTCAGACCATTAGAACCAGGTTACGGTTTAACAGTAGGTAATGCACTTAGAAGAGTTTTATTATCTTCTTTAGAAGGTTTTGCAATTACTTCAATTAGAATAGAAGGTGTAGATCACGAATTTTCAGCTATTGCTGGAGTTGTGGAAGATGTAACTGAAATTATTTTAAACTTAAAGCAAATGCGTTTTAAGCGTCAAATAGAAGATGTAGATAACGAATCTGTTTCTATTTCTATTTCAGGTCAAGATAAAATTACAGCAGGTGATTTTCAAAAATTTATTTCAGGTTTTCAAGTTTTAAATTCAGATTTAGTAATCTGTAACTTAGATCCTAAAGTAAGTATTTCTATGGAGATTACAATTGAAAAAGGAAGAGGTTATGTTCCTGCAGAAGAAAATAAAAAGGCTTCAGCACCTATAGGAACAATCTTTACAGATTCAATATACACACCAATAAAAAATGTAAAGTATAGCATTGAGAATTACCGTGTAGAGCAAAAGACAGATTACGAAAAATTAGTTTTCGAAATCCAATCTGATGGTTCTATAACACCTCAAGATGCTTTAACTGAGGCAGCAAAAACGTTAATTCACCATTTCATGTTATTCTCTGATGAGCGTATTACATTAGAAGCTGATGAAATAGCACAAACTGAAACTTATGATGAAGAATCTCTTCACATGAGACAGTTACTTAAAACTAAGTTAGTGGATATGGATTTATCTGTACGTGCACTTAACTGTTTAAAGGCAGCAGAAGTAGATACATTAGGAGATTTAGTGTCTTTTAATAAAAATGATTTAATGAAATTCAGAAACTTCGGTAAGAAGTCTTTAACTGAGCTAGAAGAACTAGTTAACGTTAAAGGTTTAAACTTCGGAATGGATTTATCTAAATATAAATTAGACAAAGATTAAGTTTTTGTTGTCTTTCATTCGAAAGTAATATTCTAAAATTTAATCAAAATAAATAATTAATCATATTTTGCTCCTCGATAATTGAGTTTTGTAGCAAGATGATAAAACAAATGTCATGAGACACGGAAAAAAAGTAAACCATTTAGGTCGCCAGACGGCTCACAGAAAAGCAATGTTAGCAAACATGGCTTGTTCTTTAATCGAGCACAAACGTATCAACACTACAGTTGCTAAAGCAAAAGCTTTAAAAGGTTTTGTTGAGCCAATGATTACAAAATCTAAAAACGATACGACGCATAATCGTCGTTTAGTATTTTCTAAATTGCGTCAAAAAGAAGCAGTTACAGAATTATTTAGAGATGTAGCAGCAAAGATTGGAGATCGTCCAGGTGGATACACTAGAATAATCAAGTTAGGAAATCGTTTAGGTGATAATGCTGATATGGCTATGATCGAGTTAGTAGATTATAATGAAATCTACAATGCAGACAAGAAAGCTAAGAAAACGACTCGTAGAAGTCGTAGAGGTGGAAAAGCTGCAACAGCTCCAGTTGATACTAAAGCAACTAACGAAGAAGAATAAATGTTAATAAGCATTTAATATAAAAAGGATAAACTAGTTTAGTTTATCCTTTTTTTTATGCAATTTTGAAAAACTTTTTGACACAATTAACTACTATAGATATGAAATATCAAAAATTAAAAAAGGCATTAATTTTATTAGCAGATGGAACCATTTTCCATGGTAAAGCTGTAGGAAGAGAAGGTAGCGCATTTGGCGAAGTATGTTTTAATACTGGAATGACAGGTTATCAAGAAATTTTCACAGATCCATCTTATTATGGACAATTGATGGTTACAACCAATGCGCATATTGGTAACTACGGTGTAAATGATGAAGAAGCAGAATCAGACTCTGTTAAAATAGCAGGTTTAATATGTAAGAATTTTAGCTACGAATTTTCTCGTGACGATTCAGATGGATCGTTAGAAGATTTTCTTAATAAAAATAATTTGTTAGCTATTTCAGATGTAGATACTAGAGCGCTTGTTGCTTACATTCGTGATAATGGTGCAATGAATGCCGTTATTTCAACAGAAGTTGATAATATAGACGGACTTAAAAAACAATTAGCAGATACTCCAAATATGAATGGTTTAGAGCTTGCCTCAAAAGTCTCTACAAAAGAGCCTTACTTTGTTGGAGATGAAAATGCTTCAGTAAAAATAGCAGCTTTAGACATTGGTATAAAAAAGAATATCCTTAGAAACTTCGTAAAACGAGACGCTTATGTAAAAGTTTTTCCTTATAATTCTAAATTCGAAGATTTAGAAGCATTCAAACCAGATGGTTATTTCTTATCTAATGGACCTGGAGATCCAGAGCCATTAGTTGAAGCGCAACAAGTAGCTAAAGAAATAATTAAAAGAGATTTACATTTATTTGGTATCTGTTTAGGACACCAAGTAATTGCATTAGCAAATGGTATTTCAACATACAAAATGCATAATGGTCATAGAGGAATTAATCATCCTGTAAAAAACTTAATTACAGGTAAAGGAGAAATTACTTCTCAAAATCATGGTTTTGCTATTAGCAGAGAAGAGACAGAAGCGCATAGCGATGTAGAAATTACACATGTACATTTAAATGATGATACAGTTGCTGGTATTAAAATGAAATCTAAAAACGTGTTTTCTGTACAGTATCATCCAGAAGCAAGTCCAGGACCTAACGATTCTGCTTATTTGTTTGATGAGTTTATTAATAATATTAAAAAAAACTAGTATCAAATAAGCAATAGAATGTATTTTCTGTTGCTTATTTAGTTTTACTAAAACGTTATAGATAAATTTTTATTCAATTCTGATATCAATACTATATATCACACAAAATTAAACCGTAAATTTAAAGGTTAAACAAAATTTAAAACACTAATTATGAGTATAATAATAAACGTTCACGCAAGACAAATTTTCGATTCTAGAGGTAATCCAACAGTAGAAGTAGATGTAGAAACAGAAAATGGTTTTGTAGGACGCGCTGCAGTACCTTCTGGAGCATCAACAGGAGAGCATGAAGCTGTAGAGCTTCGTGATGGAGGAGATAAATTTATGGGAAAAGGTGTTACTAAAGCTGTAGAAAATGTAAATACTATTTTAGCTGAAGAGCTTTTAGGAGTAAACGTATTCGAGCAAAATTATATAGATACCTTAATGTGTGAAATAGATGGCACACCAAATAAAGCTAAGTTAGGTGCAAACGCTATTTTAGGAGTGTCTTTAGCAGTAGCTAAAGCAGCAGCAGCAGAATTAGGGATGCCATTATATCGTTATGTTGGAGGTGTAAGTGCAAATACTTTACCTGTACCAATGATGAATATTATTAATGGTGGTTCACATAGTGATGCTCCAATTGCATTTCAAGAATTTATGGTTATGCCAGTAAAAGCAGAGAGTTTTTCTCACGCTTTACAAATGGGAACTGAAATTTTTCATAACCTTAAAAAAGTATTACACGATAGAGGATTAAGTACAGCAGTAGGAGATGAAGGTGGTTTTGCACCAAATCTAGAAGGCGGAACAGAAGATGCGCTTGATACTATTAAGAAAGCAGTAGATAACGCAGGTTACACTTTAGGTGACGATGTTATGATAGCTTTAGATTGTGCAGCAGCAGAATTCTTTGTTGATGGAAAATACGATTATTCTAAATTTGAAGGCGAAACTGGAAAAATTAGATCTAGTAAAGAACAAGCAGATTATTTAGCCGAATTATCTCATAACTATCCAATTATTTCTATTGAAGATGGAATGGATGAAAACGATTGGGATGGTTGGAAATATTTAACAGAGCAAATTGGAGACAAAGTACAGTTAGTTGGTGATGATTTATATGTAACAAATGTAGAGCGTCTATCTAAAGGAATTAAAAAAGATATTGCCAATTCAATTTTAATTAAAGTAAACCAGATTGGAACTTTAACCGAAACTATTGCAGCAGTAAATATGGCGCACAATGCAGGTTACACATCTGTAATGTCTCACAGGTCTGGTGAAACAGAAGATAATACTATTGCAGATTTAGCAGTAGCCTTAAACTGCGGACAAATAAAAACAGGTTCTGCTTCACGTAGTGATCGTATGGCAAAATACAATCAATTATTACGTATCGAAGAAGAATTAGGAGAAGTAGCTTATTATCCAAAAATGAAAGCTTTTAAAATAGGATAAGCAATCCACTTTATTTACAATTTAAAGTCTTTCAGTATTTCTCTGAAAGACTTTTTTTATTCAATAACTTCTGTCAATATCATAATTGTTAAATCCTTGTAAAGATGTGTTAAAAATTGCGACTTATTTTGTAAATTAGCAATAAGAACAAACAAGTAAAAATCAAAATAAACATGTCAAAAACTGCTACGTTAGAAATAGACGGAAAAAAATATGAGTTCCCTTTAATAGTTGGAACAGAAAATGAAGTTGCAATAGATATAAAAACACTAAGAGGTGCTACAGGTGGAGTTACAACAATAGATCCTGGTTATAAAAATACAGGTGCTTGTGAAAGTGCTATTACTTTTCTTAATGGAGAAGAAGGTATCTTAAGATATAGAGGGTATTCTATTGAAGAACTTGCAGAAAAGGCAGATTTTTTAGAAGTAGCTTACTTGTTGATTTTTGGAGAATTACCAACACAACAAGAATTAGATAAATTTAAAGCAGATATTAAAGAAGAATCTGTAGTAGATGATGATATCAAGAAAATAATAGATGCTTTTCCAAAAGCTGCTCATCCAATGGGAGTTTTGTCTTCTTTAACAAGTGCTTTAACAGCATTTAATCCAGAAGCAGTAAATGTAGATTCTGAAGAAGATATGTACAAGACCGTTTGTAAAATTATGGGTAAATTTCCTGTACTAGTGGCTTGGACTATGCGTAAGAAAAAAGGTTTGCCTTTAAATTATGGAGACAGTTCTTTAGGTTATGTTGAAAATATCTTACAAATGATGTTTTCTAAGCCTAACGAAGACTACAAACAAAACGATATTTTAGTAAACGCTTTAGATAAATTATTAATCTTACATGCAGATCACGAGCAAAACTGTTCTACTTCTACTGTAAGAATAGTTGGATCTGCGCATACAGGATTATTTGCATCTATATCTTCAGGTATTTCTGCGCTTTGGGGACCATTACATGGTGGAGCAAACCAAGCAGTATTGGAAATGTTAGAAGCGATTAAAGAAGACGGAGGAGATACAAAAAAGTTTATGGCTAAGGCTAAAGACAAAGAAGATCCTTTCCGTTTAATGGGATTCGGTCACAGAGTTTATAAAAATTTCGATCCACGTGCAAAAATAATTAAAGTTGCTGCAGACGAGGTATTAGCAGATTTAGGTGTTGAAGATCCAGTGCTTGATATTGCAAAAGGTTTAGCTTCTGAAGCGCTTAGCGATGAGTATTTTGTAAAGCGTAAATTATATCCAAATGTAGATTTCTATTCAGGTATTATTTACAGATCTATGGGTATTCCTGTTGAGATGTTTACTGTAATGTTTGCTTTAGGTCGTTTACCAGGTTGGATTGCGCAATGGAAGGAGATGCGTGCTCGTAAAGAGCCAATAGGTCGTCCTAGACAAGTTTATATTGGTGAAAACCACAGAGCGTTTAAAGCTGTTGAAAAAAGATAATACTTAATAAACTATATAAAAAGCTTCATAAGAAATTATGAAGCTTTTTTCTATATTACTACCATGTTAAAACTCAATGTAAAAAACGAAACATCACGCTTAAGAGCAGTTGTTTTGGGTACAGCAAAAAGCAATGGTCCAACGCCTAAGTTAGAAGAAGCTTACGATCCTAAATCGGCTCAGCATATAAAAGCAGGAACCTATCCACTAGAAGTAGATATGGTTAAAGAAATGGAAGCCGTTGCAAACGTTTTTAAAAAATACAATGTTAAAGTTTACAGACCAGAATTAATAGAAAACTGTAACCAGATTTTTGCTAGAGACATTGCTTTTGTAATAGACGATGTGTTTGTAAAAGCAAACATATTACCAGATAGAGAAGAAGAGTTAGAGGCTGTACAGTATGTTATAGACCAAATAGATCCAGAAAAAGTTATTAGGCCACCAGAAGAAGTGCATATCGAAGGTGGAGACGTTATGCCTTGGAATAATTATATTTTTGTAGGTACATATAGAGAAACCGATTATTCAGACTGTATAGTAGCACGTACAAATATTCAAGGTGTTGCTTTTATAGAAAAAACATTTCCACATAAAAAAGTAAAGTCTTTTAATCTTAGAAAATCTCAAACCAATCCAAGAGATAACGCATTACATTTAGATTGCTGTTTTCAACCAATTGGTACAGATAAAGCAATATTACATAAAGAAGGTTTTCTTGAAGAAGAAGAGTACGAGTGGTTGTTAAATTACTTCGGAAAAGAAAATTGTTTCATTATTACAAAAGATGAAATGTATAACATGAATAGTAACGTATTCTCAATTTCTGAAACTGTTATTATTTCTGAAAAAAACTTTACACGTTTAAACACTTGGCTTCGCGAAAACGGTTTTACTGTTGAAGAAGTGCCTTATGCTGAAATTGCTAAACAAGAAGGTTTGTTGCGTTGTAGTACGATGCCTTTAATTAGGGATTAAAATGAAGACCTCGTTTAACGTTAAGTATAAGAAACGTAGGGCAGGTGATAAGCACTATCGTTTCGTTTTATTACTTAGCTAAATATAAATATTTTGCTTTTATCGTTTCTATTATAAACGCCAATTTTTATATTTAGCGGACTTTGTTAATATTCACAGACCTTTCGATTTAGCACAAACGCCCTATGTTTTTTATACATTGTTAGGCATCGTTTTTTACTCACGAAATATATCGATTTCATCTATCCAATACCAATCTTTCTGTAGTTTTTTGGAATATACTATGTGATAAGCTCTTTCAAATAGTTCGTCAAACGTTAAGACATCAATATTTCTATTATTCCTTCTAAATCGTTCTAAAGTCTTGTTCTTTAAAATGTTGGTGTTATCAAGTTCAAATATTGGAAATTCCCTTTTCTTGCAACCTATAATCAATAAAGATTTTGGGTCAACAGTTTCCACACCGTCTTTTTTCATTCGCTTATCATCTCCATCTACGAACACTTTATCATCAAAGGAACGCTCTAACTCATTCTTCTGGCCTAAGCATTGGCTTAAACCTTCAATAAAATCACTTGTAAAATCCCAAGTGTTAGCTCTTCCTTTTGACTTTTTAACTTTAAAGATATTGGCTGAACTGTGTTTCAGTTCGATTAAAGTTGTAAACTCAGAAATGCCAAATAAATCAACTTGAGGACTTTCACCACCTTGAGAATTTGCTATACCAACTTTTTGCTCATCTAAAAAGTCAGCAATAAAACGTAAATCAGCATTTAACCCCAAAATCCAATCATTATTTTGAAGAAAATGATGCCAAATATGTTCTTCGCCTGGTTGAATATCATAAATCTTACGATATTTTTCCCGCGAGTTTTTTAGGTCTTTTAGTAAATAATAAAATCCTCGAAGGTTCTTCTTTCTATTTTCGAAAGTTATAGCTTTCAGTTGGTTGTAAGATAAATCTGAAATACCTACTAATTCTTTTAAATCTTGGATTTTTTCAAGTTCATTTTTGTCTGTAAATTCTAAAACATACGCCTCTTTAGAAACTACTTGAAATGAATTTTCAAATTCTCCGACGTCAACTAAATCTTTATAATTAAATAGAAATCCTAAAAATCTCCAAAATCTAATAGCATCTTCTGACTTATCAAATTTGATTGTTACTTTGTCCTTACTTTGAGTAGATTGTATATCGCCATTTGTTGCTATTCTTTTAAAAG
>NZ_JALZVX010000028.1 GCF_023299985.1 Lacinutrix sp.
TAAAATTTTTAATTTAAAAGGTTCACTGTAACGTCTAATTACTTTGTCATTTCTATACATAATGTTTAAAATTATGTAGCCTTATTTCAGGACGGGTCATAATTGTACACAACGTTTGTGTGTATGGTTTGTTGCGTGGTTTAAGCAGTAAAGTTAGTAAATAAATCACAGATAGAATGTCCGCGAGGACATTCCCAAGTAAGCTAAAAGCCAGCAATAAATTATACACGTTGTTACCTGCAGGCTTTTTAATTCAGTTTCTTATTCAATATAATTCAGAACGTCTCTTAATATTATGACTGTAATTATAGAGATTAAGAAAAGTAACCCAAAAATCATAACAGCATTTGGTATAATTGAAGTCCAAAGTTTTGAATTAATCAGAATTTCATATTCGTTTTCATTTTTTAAATAATAAATTTCTTTTCTTTCAGGTAAAGGTCTAGTTGATTTATTAGTCAGACCAGAAGAGTGAGTTTTTTCAATTAATTTTCCGTCTGCGTTTTTAAATCTAAAACGAGGATAATAATAAGTAGTTCTTTCGTTTTTAAATTCAGAAATCTCTTTTACATAACTAATAATTTCGGCGTTAATTTTTGTTCCGTTTTTTTTGAAATTTCGAACATCTTTTTTTAAATAAATTCCAATTCCGAAGAATAGAATTCCTAATGTAGTTAATACGATTATTGTCATTAAGAGTGGTTTTTAGCTTGCAGGTAACGGCTAGTATATGAAAAGTAGCGCTGAAAATAAGCGTTAATTTTTCGGATGATACACAAGCCGAATTTTTAAATTTTACTATTTATCTTTTTTTATTGGAAATCGTCAAATTTAAAAATTTGGCGACTTTCCAAAAATGCACAAACCTAAGTGTTAGCAATGGCTTGCGCTATTTTTTATATACATTGTTGGCAACAGGCTTTATTTCATTCCAATATTTTTTCAGCATTCTAATGATTTTATCTTCTTCTTCCTGCAAGTTTTTTGAGTCTGTAGTATTCCCAAATAGAATATAACCAACTAGATTCTCTTTATCAAAATAAGCATAGGTTGAGTGACCAGCATTTTCTCCGCTATGCCCAATAGATTTAGAATATACTTCCCAAAAAATTCCTGAAACAAATTTTTTATCTATTTGTTGAGTCATCATTTCTTTGTAGCTCTCCGAGCTTAAAATGTTACTTTTTCCAGAATATCCACTAATAATTGTGGACAGATAATTTCCGAAATCCACAACATTGGTTACAAAACTTCCATCTGGATATCCAATCTCTTTAAATTCAGGTAATGGTGTTCTATTACCATAAAGAGTTGATTTCTGTTTTGATTGCGCCGAATCAAATAACCAGTTTGAATTACTCATTTTCAACGGTTCTAATATATGTTTTTGAACAAATTCATAATACTTTATTCCTGTAGTTTTTTCAATTACATAGGCAGTAATAGACGCATTATTATTGCAATAATTGTATTCGGTCCCTATATTTTCTTTTGAAAAATTATTTTTCTTATACCAAATTCCATCTGTACTATAAATGTTTTTAAGAAAGTCAATCAATGGGATTTCTTTATTCTCATCGCATTTTCGGCACCAATTACTTGAAAAGTATTTTTTTGCTTTTGTTGGAAGTTCGGAAAAGTTTGAATTGAAAAGCATAGTCTTTGAATAACTACGCGAATCTTTTAAACTTGAAGAATGTGTAGCCAAATTACGAATAGTTATTTTGCTATTTGGAAAATAAGGATTGATAATTTTAAATGGTAGATAATCATTTATGTCATCATCTAAATTGAGCTTTCCCATTTCTTGAGCTTTCATTAAAGCAACTCCTGCCAAAGTTTTAGAAATAGAAGCAATTGGCTGTACTGTGTTTCTTGTGTAGAGTTTCTTTTTTTCTTTGTCAGAGTAGCCGAAACCTTTGGCATACAAAATACTATCTTGGTTAACAATTGCGACTGAAAATCCGACAATTGAATTTTTATCCGACAATTCGGTTAATTCTTTTGTTAGGGAATCAGTCTGAAACCCTTTATTCGATTGAGCAATCACAATGTTTGTAAAAAGTAAGAATGTCCAAATTAGTAACTTCATTTTCTTGATTTTTTCAGCTTGTTGCCAACGGTCTTGTATATAGCTCGTAGCGTGCAAATTAATCATTGTTTTTCCGCTAAGCACGAGCTAGATTTTTAAATTTTACTATTTATCTTTTTATTGTAAATCGTCAAATATAAAAATTTGGCGACTTTCCAAATATGTCGAAACTTCGATTAAACAACTAATTAGCTATGAACTATATGCGTTGTTGCCCACAGTTGTTCTGCATTCAGCTATTCTTTTATTATTCTAAAATAATTGCCCACAATCATTTTGTTAATCTTCGTAAGTAAATGTTCTTGGATTAGATGTAGCAACATTTCCGCTCGCGTCTGTTGCAGTAAATACAACGTTGTAAATTCCAGCATTATTTGTACTGAAATTTTCCGAAATCAAAAGTTGAGTGTCACTATTCGGCGTGCTTTCTGCATTGTCTTCCAAAATAATAATTCCAGCACTATTCGTAACTGTTAATCGCATTGTTGCTATCCTCGTTTCGTCCACACCTTGCGCACTTAAATTTACTAATTCAGGACCTAATCCGTTTCCTAAATCTGTTGAGAATGTTTGGTTTAAATCTGGACTTTGTATTGAAATTGTTGGTGCAGTTGTATCTGCGTTACTGTCGTCATCGCTTGAGCAATTCATAAATGTCATTCCGATTGCCACTAAAGCACTTAAAAATATTGTTTTTTTCATTCGTTTGTTTTTGTTCATAATGTTTGTTATCAATTGTGGGCAACGGATTTGCATATGAGCAGTGCGGAGGAAGAAAGGCATTAGCCTTTCGGACGGACACGAGCTGATTTTTACAAATTTCGATTATTAATTTTTTTTAGCAATAAGTCGAATTTGTAAAAATTCGGCGGTCTCCCAAATATACCCTAACTTTTTATTAAGCTCAAACTCCCGCATTGCTTATATGCGTCTTAACTTAGCATTTCACTAAATTAGATATATAAATCATAAAGAACCAAAGAGAGGAATAAGGTTATGATATACGTAGAGACATAGATCTCGTCAA
>NZ_JALZVX010000029.1 GCF_023299985.1 Lacinutrix sp.
ATGATACATCTTGCAAAATACACCATTACTATTGCGCTTATTTTTGCTAGTTGTTTTTGTTATGCAAATAGCAAACCTAATAAAACAATAGACACAATAATAACAGAGTTAGTAACAGAAATTAATAGAGTAGCACAAGACTATGCTATTAAAAATAAACACACACACCAAGCGTTAAGTAACATCTCTAAAAAAATTATAACAGCTAATACAACAGAAGCACAAGTTTTACTTTTAATAAAAAAAGACCAGCTTAAAGAAGAGCTTAAACTGAGTATGTTGTCTGAAGCTACAGATATTAGTAAAATACGCTACTTAAAAGGCTTACAGATTATTAAAATATTATACGAAAAAACCTTGAGTTTAGACCATCATTTTTCTTCGGTTGCTACTTTTAATGAAATAAACAAGTTAAGTAACCCAAATAATTATCCGGAGTTTGCAAAAATGAAAGATGTTATTAGTAGTGAGCAGGATAAAAAAACAGGCTTTAGTTTGTCTAATATTTTAGGCGATAATATTTACACTTCTGTATTGCACTCCTTTGTATCACTATTTAATAATACGAGTTCTAGTAAAACAGAAAAAGAAGACAGTTTAAAAGAAGTAGAATGTATTCTTGATTTTACGTTACGTATGCATAACGATTTAAACACCATTTATTTTGAAACCACTTTTTTACAAAAAAGCAACGATAATATTATTGCAGAGTTAGAGCAACTGTTTGTGGATTTTACAAAACCTATTAATTATAAAACACCTTTAAAAGAATGTAGAAATAATGATGATTGGGATAATGTAAGAGAAAACCTTAATGGTTTTCTAGAAGAACTAAACACAGTAATTAAAGACGATGCGCAACGTTACAAAGCACATAAAATGCAAATTAATTTAGAATTTCCAATAGATCGTTTATTGCAATTTATAACCCAATATAATACACATATAGATCAAGGTGCTAAGTTTTACGAAAAATTTGGGATCATGCTAAATAGTTATGAGAACGAACAACAATGCGCTACTAAAATACCAATAGAATATGGCAATTTAAAAAATAACATTAAAATTAGTATAGAGAAATTTAATACAGCTTACAAACCTGTAGAGATAAATGGCAGTAAAATGAAACAAGTATTATACGGTATAAATGAGTACGACTAAAAAAACTGCTTAATTTTCCCCCAAATTGTTTTGGGTCTAAAAGTTAATTCGTCTTCGAGTTCTTGGGTTGACTTGCTTATAGTGTTTACGGTGTTAAACAATCGAGCCCTCATAAGGTAAATAGAAGGTATAACTATTACCATAACAGGAATTAAATGGATTAATTGGAACTCATCAATATATTCCATGTCATCGTTTAGAGCTCCAATTATTTGATATGTAAACATAGCAATAGGCACCAAGAGTGTGTGATACCACCAATGCCTGCAAGTAAAGAACCAAATAAATAGTAAAAGAACAGGAACTGCTTTCATTAAAATTGACCAAATACCAACTTGGGCATCTCCATAAAACCCACTTTTGTAAGTAAATAACCAAGTTTCCCAAATTTCACTTTCTGGGACATATTCATATGTATAAAAAATAAAAGGAGTAATTGCTATTAAAGTAGCGAATACACTCCCAATTATTACACTTTTATTAAACTTCTTTTTATCCGTGTTTGCGAATTTTAAGTTTTGCTTTGTCAACTCCTGTGTGTGTTTGGTCATTTAAGTCAATAATGTTAGTCGCATTTGCGGTGAATAATACACCTCCGAAAATAGCTAAAGCTATTAAGTACTTTTTTTTAATTTGCATAATGTTAGGGATTTAGATTAATTAATTACTCTAATTTATACAAATATTTAAAGCTATTATGCGGCAAATGTTAAATTTATGTTAAAAACGTGTTTTTTCGTGTTTTTCATTACGGTAAAAACCGTAATTGAGCCAAAAATACACTTTTTGGTGAGATAAAAAAGCGCAAAATTTTAACTTTTGCTCATATTTAAACTTCTGGTAGTATCATTTTTTAGATTAATTGTTATACAATTATAGTCTTCAATTAAATTTTGTGCTAATTCTGGCCATTCTATAAATACATAAGCATTATTATTTAGGTAATCTTCAATACCAAAATCGTAAAGCTCGCTTTCGTCTTCTAAACGATAGAGATCGAAATGGTAAATAGTTTCAGTTTTAGATTTGTACTCGTTAACTATAGAAAAAGTAGGACTACTAACAGCGTCATTACATCCTATAGCTTTTACTATTGCCTTAATTAATGTTGTTTTGCCTGTTCCCATTTCAGCCTTAAAAATAAAAGTTTTACAAGTTGCATGTTTTAGTATTTGTTTTGCGACGCTGTCTATTTCATTTAATGTATAATTTATTTGCACTGTTTTTCCTGTTTTTTTGCTAAAATAAAAAACTCCTCTTTAAAAAGAGGAGTCTTATATAATATATAATGTTTTTGGAAACCTTATTATGTTTTAATTCTAAAATTATATCAGTTCAAGCGAAATTCTTTTTTTTAGAACTTTGTTTCAATAATAGTCAAGAAGCCTTCTCAATACAATTACTATAATTTA
>NZ_JALZVX010000030.1 GCF_023299985.1 Lacinutrix sp.
TTCGCAACAATTTGTAATTCGGTCAGATTTGAGTCATTCGCATATTTTTCAATTTCCGATTTAATGTCTTTTAAATTACTCATAATTCTCATTTTAACGCTTCTGCTCAATGAATGCCAACGTTATTGTATAAGATTAGTTGCGTCTATCAAGCACTAAAGTTAGTAAATAAATCATAGATTAAAAGCCTGCGAGAACTTTCGTAAATAAGCAAAAACTAGCAATTAATTTTATACTTTGTTGGCAACTGGCTTTCTTATTTTCCTATTATTGCTGGTAACATATACTCAATCATCATTTTGTCAGCATTAGCGTGGGCACTTGGATTGTTATAAGCAGAAGAAGTAATAACAACAACAAAAGGAATGTCTTTAAAGATGAAAATCTTATTCCCTCCATTCCCACTACAAAAAGAGACTTGGTATTCTTTATTATTATATTCATAAGTTTTGTTCCAAAATAAATACCCGTAAGAATCTCCATCAACTGATTGTTTTATTTGTTCATCTAAGCTTTTTTCTACCCATTTTTTGTTTAAAATTTGTTTTCCATACCAGAGTCCTTTGTTCTTGTATAATTGGCCATATTTTGCAAAATCAACTGCTCTCAATCTAATTCCACCAGCTGTATTACCCACTTTTTGTGGTGTATACTCCCATTGATAATTTGTAATGCCTAGAGGTGTAAATAATTTTTCATCAGCATAAGAAACTAGTCCTTTAGGTACATATTTATTAATAATATCACCTAAAACTACAACACCTGCTGTGAAATAGGCAAAATCCTCTCCGATTACTTTGCCTTTTTGGATCGGTAAATCAAGCGTGAATTTCACCCAGTTTTTTGTTGGGTACATATTTTCTTCATTTCCGGGACTGTTATAATCACTATCATCACCAAGAAATTTAGAATTCATCGTTAAAAGAGATTTTAGCGTTACAGAATCTTTTTCTTTACTATAATTTTTATATGATTTTAAATTGTAAAAATCTTTTAATAACGCATTTTCGTTTTTTATAAAATTTTCTTCAATTGCAATTCCTAACATTGTAGAAGCTATTGATTTTCCAACAGATCTTGGGTCGTGCAAACTATCTCTAGTTTCACCATTAAAATATTCTTCAATCAAAAGTTTATTTTCTTTTATCACTACAATTCCATTAATGTTTTCAAAACGACCTTCTGCTATTTTTTTATTTAGAGCTTCAATTTTGTTGCTATCAAAATTATCTTTAGATATTTCCCATCCACTATTGGGTTGTATTTTTTGAATAGGTATGAGACTTTTATCTATTGGTATTTTTGGAACTTCAATATTAATATTTCCTTTAGCTAAAAGAGTACCTACTTTTAATGTGTCTTGTTTTATGTAAGGTCTTACTTCTATGCCTAGAGAATGATTTCCTTCGCTAAGTGCATCTTGTCCACCGCCAAGTTTCATAAATTTGAGCCACATAAACCAACCCCAATAATCTAATTGTTTTGGTGTTACTAGCTGTATTCTGTGATTAACTTGTTCTGTTTTAAATGCTTTTAATCCTGCTCCTTTGTTTAAATTTTCAACATAAACTATTTCGCCATCTACTAAAAACGAAAACTGAAAACTCCCTTTTTCTAATAGTTCAACTTCTGTTAGTTTTGGTGCTAGCAATTGAAGACTTTGAATAAGTGGTTTTTCTAAAGTAAAATGAATGTTTAGAAACTCATCTTTGTTTAGTGTGAAATTTTTTAAATAATCTTTTGATGTAGGTTG
Source organism: Lacinutrix sp. (assembly GCF_023299985.1). Classification (GTDB taxonomy): domain Bacteria; phylum Bacteroidota; class Bacteroidia; order Flavobacteriales; family Flavobacteriaceae; genus Lacinutrix. Next base: position 1,754 of record NZ_JALZVX010000030.1, read on the forward strand.
ATTTTTTGAAACATCAATTTTTGAAAAACTCAAATTTTCTATTTCTTCCGAATGTGAGTTTTTCGATTTATTATTGCACGATATTATTACACAAGTAATAAGTATTAAAAAATAATTTGATTTCATATTTGTAATTTAGAGCAAAAATATCGTTTTGAAATAGGCTATAATTGTATATAATTAACATTTAAGATATTTGTTTCAATATATTAGAAGGTGTTGTTTTATAAACAGATTTAAAATTAGTAATAAAATGACTTTGGTCATAAAAACCACACTTATAGCAAATTTCTGTCATTGAAAATTTATTTGAAGCTAGTAAGCAGAAAGCTTTATTAAGTTTTATAAATCTAATGTAGTTCCCAAGCGTTGTGCCAAAATATCTACTAAATTCTCTAGATAAGTGTATTGGATGTATTTCTAAAATTGCACTTAAGTTTTTTAGTGAATAGTTAATATTTTCCTCAAAGAGAAGTTCTTGAAGATTATTCACCCAAATAGGTCTTTTTAAAGTTTTCTCTTCTGTTTTTTTTATGGATCCAAAAATGTCAATTAAAGATGATTCAATACTTAAATTAGAATATTGGTCGTTTATTTTAGACTCAATGAATACTCTGTTCATTAAGTTTTTAATTAAAGGATTCTTTAAGTTGATACTCCCTTCAAAATCTGTTATTTGAATATTGTAATTTGAAAACCATTTTTCATTTAGTTCAATATGAAATCCTCTAGTGTATTCAGATGGTTTAATATTATAATGTGCATCTTGCCAATTATGAAATAAAAGACTTCCTGGTTCTAAATAGTAAGATTCTTTTTTATTTGATTCAAATAATTTTCCTTGAAGCAGATATGTGAAATATGGGTATTCGTGATGATGCCAGTCTACTTTGCTATGTGTGTACTCAGTATCTGTAATAATAATATTTTCAAAAGCTGATTTTTGGTAATGTGTTCCAAAGAATTCTCCTGTTTTTAGTTTATTCATTTCGTTTCTTCAGCTTGTTGCCAACGGAATTGTATATGAGCAGTGCGGGCGAGAATAGCGAAAGCTATTCGGTTAAACACAAGCTGATTTTTACAAATTTCGATTATTAATTTTTTTGGC
>NZ_JALZVX010000031.1 GCF_023299985.1 Lacinutrix sp.
AAACGAAAAAAGATAAATAACAAAATATAAAAATTCGGCTTTAGCATAATCCGAAAAGTATCGCTTACAACTGCCCTACTTTTCTTATACTGAACCGTTATCTCTCATTTGAAAAAAACACTCAACATATTATTAATTTTGATTTCAATAGGAGTTTTGGTCTTTGTTGGAATAACTATTTTCGGAATTTCGATTATGGGAACAAAAACAGATGCGAAATATTTTAAAGGTGAAAAAAGTATAGTTTCTAAGTCAGAACAAAACCGAGTTTTATACTCTTATGGACTTGACACTTTGAATTGGGAAAAGTATGTGCTGAAAAGAAAAGTAAATCTAATTCTAAATAGAACCGAACGTGACTCAACAATTACCTTTAGATTTATTGACCCAAAAGATACACTTGACAATTATGGTTCAACACAATTTGTCAAATACAACAAGTCAATTTATATTGTAGGAGATAAACATCACATAATAGAATCAGAAAAGTATTTAAATAAGAATATTTCAAAATATCCATTTGACCTTTATGATTTAGTGGAATCTTATGATGACGCAAACGGAGCATTCTTATTTAATGCAGATTACGGAATTTTAAATGTAGAGGTTTGGTCAGCTGGTCGACAAATTTTTTATTTGCCAAATGACTCAATTGTGGATATTGAAAAAGAACTATTGCGGAAATAGAAATCGCGAAAAAACGAGAGATAACAACGTATAAAAATAATAGGGCAATTAGTTGCTTAATTCAATGACTTGTGCACTTTTGCGAAGTCGCCAAATTTTTAAATTTGGCTTATTGAGAAAAAAAGATAATAAGAAAAATTTAAAAATTCGGCTTGTGTTTAACCGAATGGTAACTGTCTATTTTCAGCCCTACTATTCTTATACAATTCCGTTCTAAAAAATCCATTAGGATCTATTAGAATTTGTTTGTTTTGTAGAAAAGATAGGATATATTTATATACTAGCCTTAGTGACAAAGTACTGTTGATCTCTCATGTGGAGAGCTCGCTATTCTAAGTGAAGACTCACTTACAGTACTTTTAAGCTACGATAAAGGTAGCTGTTAAAATTCACAAAGTCAAGTATATAACTATAATTTAAGAAATATTTCTACAAAATTCATTTAAAAGGGTTACGTTACAGGCTGCAACTCATATAAGTCACCGTTTTATATAAGCAACAGCCAAGGCAGTGAAAATAATAATAGGAAAGATCCTAAGGACTATAGTGCCTATTAAGGAGAAGTTAAGGCACATTTCAGAACACCGTATATAGTTCATTAAGAGTTTATGGTGACTTTAAAAAAAAGTGTTGTGAAAATCAGTCACCACTCTATTGTATAAATTAATTTTTAAGTAGTAATTTTAAAAATGAATTTATACATAGAGTTTATTACTGTATCAATAATACAGTAATCAAATCTCTTAACAAACCATATACTAACCGTTAGGCACAAGCACTCACGAAACCCTAAAAATCATTAACGTAGAAAAAAACAAGAAAAAGTGTAATAAAAACTTCTTTTGCTAATCTAAAGAGTAAATCATAAAAATATTTACAATGAGAAAATTAGCCATTTTATTAATTATCTTTTTTTATCAAACTACAACCTACTCACAATCTGAAAAATATTCTTTTAACGTTGAGATTAAAGGAAAAGGGAACCCAATAATTTTAATTCCTGGATTAGCCTCTTCTGGCAAAGTCTGGAAAGAAACAACAGACACATTAGAAAAAAAATACGAATGTCATATTTTAACTTTAGCAGGATTTGCGAATCAAAAAGCAATTTCGCTTGAAAAAGGGTATTTATCAGTTATAAAAAAAGAAATCACTAAATATATTCTGAATGAACTTAATCAAAAACCAATATTAATTGGACACAGTTTGGGTGGTTTTTTATCACTCTCAATTGCAAGTTCTCAACCTACATTATTAAGAAAAATAATTATTGTCGATTCATATCCTTTTTATTCATTAGCCTTCAATTCAAACGCTACAATAGAAAATGTAATTCCACAAGCGAAAATGATGAAAGAAATGGTTCTTTCAACTTCCGATAGCCTATTCGTTCAACAGCAAAGAAAGACAATGACTACTATGGTTACTGATTCTGTGAATATTAAAACAGCGACTGAATGGTCGTTACAATCGGACAGAAAAACAGTTGCTCAAGCAATGTATGAGATTATGACAACCGATTTAAGGAATGATATAGAAAAAGTAAAAATACCTATGCTTGTATTTGGAAGTTGGTATGGAGCAAAAGATTACGGAATAACAAAAGAGATTGTGCAGAAAAACTATGAAAATCAATTTTTAAAAGCAAAAAACTGTAAAATAGAAGTTGCAAAAACAGCAAAACACTTTATAATGTGGGACGAACCTAAATGGTTTATAAGTTTAGTTAAGTCTTTTATAGATTATGAAAAATAAAGAACAATATTTCCAACAAATCTACGAACAATTAAAAGATAAAATCTACAGGCTCTGTTTAGGCTTTATGGGAAATAAATCAGACGCAGATGATTTATACCAAGAAGTATTAATTAAAATATGGCGGAATTTAGAGAATTTTAGGAACGAAAGTAATATAAACACTTGGGTATATAGAATTACAACCAACACAGCATTATTTACGCTTAATAAAGAAAATAAATTAAACAAAAAAAATAGAGATTTCAAAGCAATAGAACAACCAACCGAAATCGAAAATTTTGAAACATCAGTTAATGAACAAAGAATAAAAAATCTTTATAAAGCCATATCAACACTAAAAGAAATAGATAGAATCATAATAGGTTTACTTTTAGAAGAGTGCAGTTATGCTCAAATATCAAATATTACAGGAATAAGTATTTCAAATGTTGGCGTACGAATTAGTAGAATCAAAAAATCTCTTAACAAAAAACTTAAATAAATATGGAACAAGATATAACAGATTGGAAAAATCTATGGAAAGTAGAGAAATCAACACCAATAGATATAAACGGACTATTAAAACATATTAATAATTTAGAGAAGAAAGGGAAATTAGAACGAATTACATTACTAATTTCTATTCCATTAACGATAATTTTATTGTTAACGATTCTTCCTGTTTTTACTAATATTTATAATTTAATATCAATTACTCTGATTAGCATAGGTATGTTAATGATACTTCTTCAAACATATAAAAGTAAATTTAGTTCAACCAATAAAAATATGCTGAATAATCAAGAATATGCTGAAACTCTTATTTCTAAACTAAAAGAAAGAATATTGACTACATCAAGGTATATGTGGATTTACGCTTTTTTATTAATTTCAGGTTTAAACTTTGGCTATATTGATATTTTAGAAAAGTTTAATATATCATTAATATCTAGAATTATTGGTCATTTAATATTATCAAGTGCAATGTTACTTCTTATATATTATTTAATAGAAAAAAGGAAAAAGGAAAACAATAAAGAAATACTACCTTTAATTGAATTTATTGATAACCTATGAAAATAATTGCCAGTGCCTAACAACGTATAAAATTAATTGCTTGGTTTTAGCCTACTTACGAAAGTCCCCGCGGACTTTCTATCTGTGATTTATTTGCTAACTTTAGTGCTTAAATCACGCAACTAATCTTATACAAACACGTTGGCAACTATTTGACCAACTCATCGATGAAAAACAACAATTCAGTAAATAAAAATAAACTAAATGAATTTATTGTCTGAATTTTGAATCGTTAAA
>NZ_JALZVX010000032.1 GCF_023299985.1 Lacinutrix sp.
TAATCATGATTTTTTTTTATTCAATAATTTTAATTAGTAAAAATAATAATGTTATTACCAAATTCTTACGCGCTGCTCTGGAGCAATATACATTTTGTCTCCTTCTTTAATACCAAAAGCTTCGTAAAAAGAATCTACATTTAAAAGCGGTTGTACAGCTCTATTCATTCCAGGAGAGTGTGGGTCTGTTTTTATTCTGGTTTTTAAAGCATCGTCACGCATTTTGGTTCTCCAAACGGTTGCCCAACTCATGAAGAAGCGTTGTTCTGGTGTGAAACCATCTATTTTTTCTGGTTTTGTGTTGTTTTTATGGCTTATTTTTAAAGCATCGTAAGCTGCTAACACACCACCTAAATCACCAATGTTTTCACCTAAAGTAAATTTACCGTTAATGTTTACATCTGGTAATACTTCTATAGCACTGTATTGTGCTGCAAGGTCTGCGCCTAAACCTTCAAACTTAGTTAAGTCTTCTTTTGTCCACCAATCGTTTAAATTACCGTCCTTATCATAACGTGATCCAGAATCGTCAAAACTATGTGAGATTTCATGACCAATTACTGCGCCTATTCCACCATAATTAACAGCATCGTCTGCGGTATAATTATAAAAAGGAGGTTGTAGTATAGCTGCTGGAAAAACAATTTCGTTAAAAGAAGGATTAAAGTAAGCGTTTACTACTTGAGGTGCCATATACCATTCGCTTTTATCGACTGGTTTTCCTAATTTGGCGATGTCCTTTTTAAAGTTCCAAGCTCTAGCATTTAATGTGTTTTGAAGGTAAGAACCTCCTTTTTCTGTGCTTTTAATTTGTAAAGAAGAATAGTCTTTCCATTGGTCTGGATAAGCAATTTTAACTTGTGTTGCCTTAAGTTTTTCTATGGCCTTAGTTTTTGTTTCTGGACTCATCCATTCTAGGTTATTGATTCTGTTTTCGAATGCTAAAATTACATTCTGAATCATTTTTTCGGCCTTTGCTTTAGCTTCGGGCGGAAATTTTTTATCAACATATAGTTTACCCAATGCTTCACCAAGCGTACCATTTAAACTTGCTAAAGCGCGTTCGTCTAGAGCGCGTTGTTTTTTTGAACCGTTTAAAGTTTTACCGTAAAACTCCCAATTTGCTTTGTCTAATTCTGTAGATAAACGACCTGCAGAATTGTTTAATGTTCTCCATTTTAAATACGCTTTCCAGTCTTGTACATTACCTTCAGCTAAAATTTCTTGTAAACGATTAAAGTATCCTAAATCACCAACTATTACAGTGTCTAATTTTGTTGCCCCAATACCATTAAAGAAATTTTTCCAGTTTACGGCAGGTACCATTTTTTGTAAGTCTGCTATAGATCTAGGATTGTAACGTTTACGAGCATCGCGTCTATCTACCTTATCCATTTTAGATTCAGCTATACGTGTTTCGAAGATTAATATTCTATTTGCTTGTGCTTGTGCTTCAGCTCTAGTGTCTCCTAAATATTGTAGCATTCTAGCTACGTGTTCTGTATATTTTGCTCTTTTTTCTTTAGAATCTTCATCATCTTTAACATAGTAGTCTCTATCTGGTAAGCCTGTGCTTCCTCCTCCAACATAGGCAACATTTCTATTACTGTCTTTAGGATCGCTACGAACACCAAGACCATAAAAACCTCCACCTCCTTGAGGTTCCATTTCTATCATGTAGGCTTGTAAGTCTTCATTAGACTTGATATCTTCAATTTTTGCTAAATAAGGTTTTAAAGGTTTTAAGCCTTGTTGATTTCTACCAACAGTATCCATTATGGTTTGAAAATAATGTACTGCTTTTTCTTGGTCTGATCCTGGAAGCACTTCTATAGTCTCGAAGTCTTTATCTGTATTCATTGCTGCTTTTAAAATAGCTAAAGCGTCTTCGTCTGTTCTTTTTCTAAGTTCTGCAAAACTTCCCCAAGTAGATCTATCGTCTGGAATTTGGTTGGTTTCTAACCATTTTCCATTAACGTATTTAAAGAAATCGTCTTTTGGCTCTACAGTTTTATCCATAAAGTCTAAATTAATACCTGGAGTTTCTACAAGTTGAGCACTATCTTTTTTAGGTATTTCTTCTTTACAAGACACTATACTAGCCAAAGTAAAAGCACTTAACAAAGTAAGTTTTATAATGTTAGTTTTCATTTTTTTATATTTAATTATTAGCCTGTAATTTACGTAGTTATTTTCTTTTCATTTAACAAAAAAACTTGATATTGATTACTCTTTTAATTAAGTATTAGCTTTTTAGTTATTTTATTAGTTTGATTGTAGATATTTAAAAAATAAATGCCCGATGCGAAGCTGCTAATATTTATTTGGTATTGTTTATTAGGTGAGTTTACATTTTTTTGTTGAAGTATTAATTTTCCAGTAACATCGTAAACGTCAAAATTAAAGGCTTGAGTTGTTTTGGTTTTAATATTAAATAGTCCACTAGACGGATTAGGATATATTGCAAAACCGTCTGTATTAAATTCTTCTATACTTAAAGCGTTTTGAGTAACTATTAAATTATCTATAATGGCACCTTCTTGAGTTACAGATTGATCTGAGTGAAAAACAAACCTAAACATTATGTTAGATTCGTTAGTAAAAGCTGATAAATTGTAGCTATAATTTGATGAATTTATTTCTTGTCCTGTCCATTGTGCACCAGGACAATTAAAGCAATTATTTCCAGGTAATGTGCTACTGTTATACCAATTTGGATCTGAAGCTGTACCTAAAACCGACCAACTTAATCCTTGATCTGTAGAGTATTCCATATATAAAACGTCCCAATCTAATTCTAAATCAAAAGACATATCGAATTCTATTGTTGGGCTGGTAAGTGATGTTAAATCGTAACACTCGGTTATTAAATAACTTTTTATGTTGTTTGCATATTGTCCTGCTAAATTAGTAGCATAAACTTGATTATTTGTATTTGTAGTATTGTTTAAAACGGCTCCAGTTGGAATACCTCTTTGCCAGTATTGTGTCGAGGCACCATCATCTAAAACTAACAAAGCTTCGTTTGTAGTTTCGAAAGTATTTACTACTTGTAGAGGAGCAGTTGCATTTGCTAGAATTATTATTTCTTCGGAATTATTATTAATACTGTAAGCGTCATTAGAAGTATTTACCGAGGCTGAAAATGTATGTGTTCCTTTAGACAAACCTAATTGAGGTAATGTAATTGTTGTAGTTGTTTCTGAGGCTAAACTACCTGTCCAATTAAATGTATTATCGATACCATCTACAGTGTAAATTATATTTGCAAATGTAATGGTGCTAATACCATTATTGCTTACTTCAACTTGAGGTGTAATATTTGCATTACATTCTATAGCAGAGCTTATTCCTGATAGTTCTAACAGTTTAATATCTGTAGGAGCTAATTCTGTTGGAATTACAGATTGCCAAACACCTCTTCCATAAGTAGAGGCAGTAATTTTATTATCGAAAATATTAATTTCAATATCTGTAACGGTTACATTTGGAAGACCAGTATTAAATAACTCCCACATTAAAGTGTCATCGTCATAACGATAAACACCTAAACTTGTTCCTAAAAATAGAGGGTTTTTAGAATGTAGATTTTGATGTTTGATACTATTTTTTGTAACGTTAGGTAACCCTGAAGAAATATTAATAAAGTTTAAACCTCCATCTATGGATTTAAAAACTTGACCATTAGTTCCAGAAGTTGAAACATAAACAATATTACTATTGGCTGTATTTACTTCAATAGATGTTATGTTATTAGAAAAAGATTGTGTGGGCGAAAAAGTAATACCTCTATCTGAACTTTTTCTTAGTGTACCATTAATGCCTAGATACATGTTATCTGGATTAATTTCATCTATTTCTAGAACATCTATTCTAGAACCAAAATCTTGAGAAACCTGAACCCAAGAATTATTTTGCAATTTATAAACTGAATTGTATCCTGCAAATAATTCACTATCACTATTTATTTTTAATGGTGTAATCCAATTTCCGTTTTCAGGACTTCCAACATTGTTACTTATTCCTCCACCAGAAGAATTTGAAATATATAAATTACCTCCATTTTGAATAAAACCATAATAGATGTTTGAATTTGCTGGATCTATAGCAGTATCCATACCGTCTGCTCCATAATAATTTTGCCAAGTGTTATTATTGTATGCATGGCCACCATTATCTTGTAAGCCTCCAACCATTTTGTCTGATGATTGCTTAGAAACTGCAATACGATAAAACTGACTAATTTGCATACCTGCGGTTAAATCTGTAAAACTAACGGCAGCATTGTCTGATTTATAAAAACCTCCATCTGAGCCAACAAGTAATTCTCCGTCGTGAAACCTTAAAAAGTGAATATCTGCATGTGTGTATGTTGAGCTAAAAGGTGCACTCCAATTATTTATTTTAGCAAATGTAGCCTGCCCATTATTATCTATAGTACCTTTCCAAATATTTAAAACACCTGTATAAATTTCATTTTCATTAGTATCTGAAACTGCAAAGGCCATGTCAAACCAACTTTGGGTAGACTCGAAAATATCTCCAACTGTTGTTGGCGTCGCTATTGCTGAAAAAGTATTTCCAGAATTGGTAGAACGATATATTCCTTTAAAACCATTACCATTATCTGATGCTAAAACATAAACTAAATTAGGATTAGCAGGAGTAACGTCTATTGCTAGTCTAGAAATATTGGATAAAGGTAATCCTGAAGCTGTTGTATTATAAATAATAAAAGTATCTCCACCATCTGTAGATTTAAAAAAACGACTAGAAGACACAGCATATACTATATTATTGTCTTGCGGATTTATTTTAATGTCTCTAATATTTTGTCCTTGGGTATTATTTAAATTGCTCCATGATACACCTGCATTGGTAGATTTGAAAACACCATTGTTAGTTGCTACCCAAACTATATTAGAATTTGTTGAACTTACATAAACATCGTTCATTCTTGATGGTGTATTTCCTGTGTTTAAACCTGTAGTGTTCCAATTTAAACCTCCATCTGTAGATTTCATTACTCCAACACTTACAGAGTCTCCTCCATCATCGTCTCCTGTGGCAATGTAAATAGTTCCTGGATTTGAATAATCTACTGCAATACCCGAAACTCCAATTTGTGGTAAGTTATCTGTGTAAGTTTGCCAAGTAGTTCCATTGTCTGTAGATTTCCAAAAGCCTCCAGCAGGAGCTCCAGCATAATAAGTACCAGCTATTGCTTGGTCTTTAATTATAACATTTACACGACCTTGTCCAGAAGACCAAGATCCAGTATTTGTATGTGTAAATGGCCCAACAGGTAACCAGTTACTCTCGTCTGGCATAAAGTTTTTTGATGCCGCGTTGTTTTTAATATTTAAGTAAGTGTCCCAAAGTTCTTGAGAAGTAGGTAATGTGCCATCATCCTTTATAAAATTTTTCCAATGGTTTTCCCAACGTTTAAATGGCTTATAACCACTTCCTTTTATGTTAGGATCTCTTGTTTCCCAATAAGTGTTAAAAGCATTTACAACTTCTTGAAATTTGACTGGATTGTTTGTTTTTGCTCTTGCTTCAATATTAATAGTTTTCATCCAAGGTGCATTTTGGTTGTATTGCGCTTGAGATAAAGTAAAATAGAAGAAAGAAATTATTATTAGGCCATTTTTCATGAATTAATTTTAGAATTTGAAATGTAAAGGTAAGTTTTTTAAATAAACAATTGTTTTTGTCGTAAAAACCTAACCTTTAATCCTTGTTTTGAATTTTTCATTATATAAACTATCTGTAGTTGCTTTTAATTTTATCACTTCTGGTACGTTTTCGTTAGGTATTGTTATAGACAATACGTAATGTGCAACTTTCCACTGGTTATTTTCTAATTTTAAAACTCCTGAGCCTCTACACAATTTCATTTGCGTATCTAATAACTCGTCGAACCATGCTAATTTTTGGTTTTTATAAACATAAACGTTTCTTTCTATTGCAGTAAAATGCCATGCTTTACCATTATCAAAATAAGGTTTAGAAAACGCTTTAAAAGCTTGGTTTTGCCAATTTTCTGTAGCATCTGTACCTATAAAGACACCATCATTGGTCATTAAATTAAAGTAGTTATCAAAATTTGCTTCGGCTGCAGCCTTATGCCAAAGATCTAAAGCGGTGTTAATGTTTTTTTTAATTTCTTGTGTCGAAACAATTTGTGTTGCTTCAGTATCTATTTTAGCTTCAGTGTTACAAGATGTAAAAATGACACTTAATAAAATTAAAATTATTGCTCTCATAATGAATCTGGTTTAATAATGTTTTGTGCTTCTTTTTCAAATTTCTTGTTTATTTGAAGGGTAACATAAGAAAATGATTGAAAAAGTTCTTTTAAAGCTAATAGTTTTTCATTTTTTTTAGCAGTATTCAAATTTATTAATTCTCTAAATTTTAATAGTTTAGTTCTTAAAATTAAAACTCTAGCTTTAATGGGTGCGCTATTTATAGCATCTGGCGTTGTGGTGTGGATATCGTTTAATGTGGTGTTAAAAATGGTGTCGTCTGATTTGAAGAAAGTAAAATCTGCTTGTTTAACTGTTTCTATGGCTCTAGAAATAGTATTATAAGCTTCCCAAGAATCTAAGGTTAGCTTCGCTTTGTTGTCTATACCATATTCTATATAGTTAATTTTAGAAATATCTTCTTTAGTTATTTTTGTAGGATCGTTTGTAGTTGTAACAGTTTCGTTTGTTGTGTAATCCTCTTTTTTGCATCCAGAAAGCACTATTAATAGTGTTAATATTATTAATTTTTTCATTAATTACTTTGTCTTGTTTACTACAAATATATTGTATTCAACCTTTTTAATTATTAGTTATATCATAAAAAAAGACTCTTTTATGTATAGTTTTTAACTTAAAGCTAAATAAATCTTATTATTTTTGGTTTACTTTATAACAATACTATGTCATCAAAAATTTTAATTATTGGAGCTTGCGGTCAAATAGGATCTGAACTTACTACTAAGCTTAGAGAAATCCATGGAAAAGATAATGTTATTGCCAGTGATATTAACACTAGAAAATTAGATTTAGTTAATTCTGGGCCTTTTGTAATTTTAGACGCCAAAAACTTTAATGCTATTAAAGATTGCTGTATAAATAACGATGTTAAAACGGTATATTTAATGGCGGCTTTGCTTAGCGCTACTGGCGAAAAATACCCAATGGAAGCTTGGGATTTAAATACTAATTCTCTTTTTCATGTATTAAACCTTGCTAAAGAAAAAATTATAGATGGTGTGTTTTGGCCTTCCAGTATTGCTGTTTTTGGGCCTACAACACCTAAGGAAAATACACCACAATACACAACTATGGAACCTACTACAGTTTATGGTATTACTAAACAAGTAGGTGAGCGTTGGTGCGAGTATTACCATAAACAATATGGTGTAGATGTTAGAAGCATTAGGTATCCTGGAATTATAAGTTGGAAAACATTACCAGGTGGTGGCACTACAGATTATGCTGTTGAAATTTATTATGAAGCTTTAAAAAATAGTAGATACGAGTGCTTTCTATCTAAAGATACAGCATTACCAATGTTATTTATGGATGATGCTATTAAAGCAACAGTAGATATTATGGCTGCAAAGCCAGAAACTATTAAAATAAGATCTGCTTATAATTTATCTGGTATAAGTTTTACACCAGAAGAAATTGCAGCTTCAATACAAAAGCATATTCCAGATTTTAAAATGACTTACAAACCAGATTTTAGACAGAAAATTGCAGATTCATGGCCTAGGAGTATAGATGATACTGAAGCTCGTGAGCAATGGCAATGGAAACATAGTTTTGACTTAGAAGCTATCACTAAAGAGATGTTAACGCAGCTAAATAAAAAACAATAACTAACTTATATTAGACAGAATTATTAAAAAGGCCCAATGCTAATGCATTGGGCTCTTTTAATTACTATAATTTACTCCATAAAAAAAGCCACTATTTCTAGTGGCTTCTGTAAACTTGCTCCTCTTCTAAGACTTCTTTCGACTGCTCTCAGGATAAACTTCTCGCCAGAAACCTTGGTAATTCAAACAAAAAAATCCGATACAATTAATGTATCGGATTTATAACTTGCTCCTCTTCTTAGGCTCGAACTAAGGACCCTCTGATTAACAGTCAGATGCTCTAACCAACTGAGCTAAAGAGGAGTGTTTTT
>NZ_JALZVX010000033.1 GCF_023299985.1 Lacinutrix sp.
ATAAATTCAGATTTTGAGTAAGAATTTCAACGTTCTATTCGGCTTTAATTCCGCGACATTTCAGCTTTAATTGAGTGAGTGCGCAATTAGAGGTAACGTGTTACCAGATATGAAATCGTTTTAATGTTTTATATCAGACGTTAAACGAAGTTAGAGTATTTTTTTTAGAAAGTCAAGTTTAATAAGTTTCCCAATAGAAAAGCCGCTTATATAATTCAATCTACTTTTCTATTTATGTTTAATGTTTCTTTTTAATGATAACATCTATTGTTTGCTTTATGTTTCATTAAGAGTATAATTTAGAAGTTTGTTTATTGCTTAATGTATTTAAAAACAAAAGGTTATGGTTTTAGTGATTCAGTATAAATTCCTATAAAAATAAAAGGTTAAACACTTAATTTTTCAACTTAAAAGTGTAATTTTGTCCGCGTTTAACAACGTACAATGGCAACAACAACAACAAAATACATATTTGTAACTGGAGGAGTAACATCTTCACTTGGAAAAGGCATTATAGCTGCTTCTTTAGCAAAGCTTCTTCAGGCACAAGGTTACAGAACTACAATTCAAAAATTAGATCCTTACATTAACGTAGATCCTGGAACTTTAAATCCTTACGAGCATGGCGAATGTTATGTTACAGAAGATGGAGCAGAAACCGATTTAGATTTAGGACACTACGAGCGTTTTTTAAACGTGCCTACAAGTCAAGCAAATAACGTAACAACAGGTCGTATTTACCAAAGCGTGATCCAAAAAGAGCGTCGTGGCGAGTTTTTAGGTAAAACGGTACAGGTGATTCCACATATTACAGACGAAATAAAACGCAGAATCCAAATATTAGGACGTTCTGGAGATTACGATATTGTAATTACAGAACTTGGTGGAACCGTAGGTGATATTGAGTCTTTACCTTATGTAGAAAGTGTAAGACAGTTAAAATGGGAATTAGGTGAAAACAATGCATTAGCAATTCACTTAACTTTAATTCCTTATTTGGCTGCAGCAGGAGAATTAAAAACAAAACCAACACAACATAGTGTTAAAACACTTATGGAAAGTGGTGTGCAAGCAGATATTTTAGTGTGTAGAACAGAGCACGAATTATCGCAAGATATTCGCCATAAATTAGCGCGTTTTTGTAATGTAACGCCAGATTCTGTATTGCAATCTATAGATGCATCTACAATTTACGATGTGCCTAATTTAATGTTAGAAGAAGGTTTAGATACTGTTGTGCTTAGAAAGCTAGGCTTAGAAAGAAAAACACCAGATTTAACGCATTGGAACGAATTTTTACAACGCCATAGAAATCCAAAGTCTGAAGTTACTATTGGTTTAATAGGTAAATACGTAGAGCTTCAAGATTCTTATAAATCTATATTAGAGTCGTTTATTCATGCAGGAGCAGAGAATGAGGTTAAAGTAACCGTAGAGTCTGTACATTCTGAGCATTTAAATGGTTATAATGCTAAAGAAATGCTATCGCATTTAGATGGTGTTTTAGTAGCTCCAGGATTTGGAGAACGTGGTATAGAAGGTAAAATAGATGCTGTTAAGTATGTACGAGAACATAATATTCCGTTTTTAGGAATATGTTTGGGTATGCAAATGGCAGTAATTGAGTTTTCTCGTAATGTATTAGGTTTAAAAGATGCTAATTCTACAGAAATGGACGAGCATACAACCAATCCAGTTATTAATTTAATGGAAGCTCAAAAAACCATTACAGATAAAGGTGGTACTATGCGTCTAGGTACTTGGGATTGTGAATTAAAAGCAGGCAGTATTGTTGCAAACGTTTACAATACTAAAACTATAGCAGAGCGACACAGACACCGTTATGAGTTTAATAGCGAATACAAAACACAAATTGAAGCAAAAGGCATGATTGCAACAGGTTTAAATCCTGATACAAACCTTGTAGAGATAGTAGAAATTCCAAATCATCCTTGGTTTGTTGGTGTGCAATACCATCCAGAATATAAAAGTACAGTTGCCAATCCGCATCCACTTTTTGTAGCTTTTGTAGCTGCAGCTTTAAAGCATAAAGAGCAGTAGGAATAGTATATTAGATGTCAGTTTGGCATAAAAAAAATAACGGATTACTTTTTGAGGAGTAATTTTAGAATTGCAAAAACTTGATTTTATTTTAGATGCAGGTTTTTTAAGAGAATAAACTAACTAGATTACTTCTCGATACGTCGAGATAGCCAAAATAATATGGAAGAAAAGAAATTAGACGTAAAATCGATAATAGGATTCGTGCTTATATTCGGTATTCTATTGTTAATGATGTGGAATAACCAACCTTCACCAGAAGAACTTGCAGCCGAAAAAGCAAAGCAAGAACAAATAGATAAAGAAAAGGCTACGGTTGAAACAAGTTCACCTGAGGATGTAAAAGTAGTCCAAGGAGAAGATTTCTCTAATATTCAAGCAGGAGATTCTTTGCAACAAGTAGCGGCTAAAAACAAATTAGGAGCGTTTGCTTATGCAGCAGGTTTAGCTTCAAAAAATGTTACAGTAAATAATGGTGTGCTGGACTTAGTATTTGCTAAAAAAGGTGGCCATTTATCTGAAGTTAAGTTAAGTGAATTTGTAGATTTCGATTCAATTCCTATTTATTTAGTAAAAGAAAATAATGCAAGTTTTAATATTAATTTTGGAACTACAGATAGCAGAATTTTAAATACTAAAGATTTACCGTTTCAGTCTAAAGTAACTAAAAACGGAGAAAACACTGTAGTTTCTATGAAACTTAAAGTGTCCGAAACTAAGTTTTTAGAGTATTTATATGTAATCAAACCAAACGATTACATGATAGATTTTACTATTAAATCTCAAGGTTTAAGCGATGTTATTAATGGTTCTCAAGAGATAAAACTAGATTGGTCTCAAACCAGTAAACGTCATGACGAAAGTATTACTTACGAAAACCGATATACACGTTTAACCTACCAACACGATGGTAGTAATATAGATAAATTAGGAGCCACTGGTGAAGACGAGGAAGAAGTTGAAGATTTAGAGTGGCTATCGTTTAGACAGCACTTTTTTAGTTCTATTTTAGTAGCTAATAATGCACCTTTAAAGTCGGTAATGCTTACGTCTAAAGATTTAGTAGAAGACGAAGATATAGACACTTTATACACCAAAACATTTGGAGCTAAAACAGCTTTGGCTTTTAGCGGAAATGAATTAAACCAAAGTTTTGGTTTGTTTTATGGTCCTACAGAAAGTAATATTTTAAGCAAATACGATAAAAATTTAGAAGAGAGTATTCCTTTTGGTTGGGGACTTTTTGGTTGGATAAATAAGTATTTATTTATTCCATTATTTACTTTTTTAAGTTCTTTCTTACCTTATGGTATTGCTATTATAGTAATGACAGTGCTTATTAAATTATTAATGTCTTTTGTACAATACAAGCAGTATTTGTCGCAAATGAAAATGAAAATTTTAAAGCCAGAACTAGAGGCTATAAAAGAAAAGTATAAAGACAATAAAATGAAAGCGCAGCAAGAAACTATGGCGCTACAAAATAAAGCAGGAGCCAGTCCATTAGCTGGTTGTTTACCAGCATTAATACAAATGCCAGTGTTTTATGCTTTGTTTATGTT
>NZ_JALZVX010000034.1 GCF_023299985.1 Lacinutrix sp.
AATGCATCTACAATAAACGATGGTGCTGGTGCAATGGTACTAATGAGTAAAGAAAAAGCAAACGAACTAGGTTTAAAACCTTTAGCAACTATAAAAGGCTATGCAGATGCAGCTCACGAACCAAAGTGGTTTACAACTGCTCCTTCTGTAGCTTTACCTAAAGCATTAAAAAGAGCAGGTGTTGACATTAACGATGTTGATTTCTTTGAATTTAACGAAGCATTCTCTGTTGTTGGTTTAGCTAACATGAAAATATTAGGACTTAACGATAGTAATGTAAACGTTAATGGTGGTGCTGTTTCTTTAGGTCATCCTTTAGGATGTTCTGGTGTTAGAATATTAATTACGCTACTAAATGTATTAGAACAAAATGATGCTAAAATAGGAGCCGCAGCTATTTGTAATGGTGGTGGTGGTGCATCTGCATTAGTATTAGAACGTTCTTAAAATAAGTAGACAGTATTCTTGCAGTAATTAGTTTTGCTAGAATGCTAATACTTAGAATTTTTATAAAATAATATTAATACAATCTAAAATAAATGCAATACGGCATTTGTAATTTAAGCATAGTTCCTTTAAGACTTGAAGCTAGCGATACCAGCGAAATGGTATCGCAAGTTTTGTATGGAGACGTGTTTAAAATTATAGAAATGCGTAAATCTTGGTGTAAAATCCGTTTGGCTTTCGATAAATATGAAGGATGGATAGATATTAAACAACTTTTTGAAATAACTAAAGAGGTTTATGATGCCATAAGACAAGAAACACCTAAGTTATCTTCAGATTTAATAGAATTTATTCAAGATAAAAATCAACAACTTTATTCTATTCCGTTAGGCTCTCAGCTTAATGGTTTATCGCTTTTAGAACACACTTTTGACGGATTAATTACCGAAGAAAAAAAAGATAAAAACGAACTAATCACGGCTGCTTTTAACTATTTAAACGCACCTTATCTTTGGGGAGGAAAAACACCTTTTGGTATTGATTGTTCTGGTTTTACGCAAATGGTTTATAAATTAAATGGCTATATGTTACTTCGTGATGCGTCTCAACAAGCAACACAAGGTGAAGCTTTAAGTTTTATTGAAGAAAGTGAACCTGGTGATTTAGCTTTTTTTGATAATGCTGAAGGTAATATTGTACACGTTGGTATTATTATGCAAGATAATTACATTATTCATGCACATGGTAAGGTTAGAATAGATAGATTAGATCATTCTGGTATTTATAATGTGGATACCAATATGCATACTCACAAACTTCGTGTTATTAAGAAAGTTATTTAATAGTTAAAGAAAACCTAAAACCTAAAATTAAAAAAGTGATTGTTTATATTTGAATACTCGTCTCTATTCGAGTCCAATTCAAATAAAAAACAATGCTTAAAACTGTTACCTCTCTCCTATTTGTTTGTTTATTATCAATAAATAGCTTCGCACAACAACCAAATAAACCAAACGCTTCAGAAATATACGAATCTATAGAAAAGCTTAATTTCTTAGGTTCTGTTTTATATGTTGCAGCACATCCTGATGATGAAAACACACGCTTAATATCTTACATGGCAAACCATGTAAAAGCACGTACTGCCTATCTTTCTTTAACGCGTGGAGATGGTGGACAAAACCTTATTGGACCAGAAATTAGAGAACTTTTAGGTGTTATTAGAACTCAAGAATTATTAGCTGCAAGACGTACAGATGGTGGTGAGCAACGTTTTACAAGAGCAAACGATTTTGGGTATTCTAAACATCCAGATGAAACTTTAGCCATTTGGAATAAAGAAGAAGTGTTAAGCGATGTTGTTTTGGCTATTCGTCAATTTAAACCAGATATTATTATTAACCGTTTTAACCACAGAACTCCAGGAACCACACATGGACACCATACAAGTTCTGCAATGTTAAGTTTTGAGGCTTTCGATTTAGCAGGCGATAAAGCAGCTTATCCAAATCAAACACAACAATACGGAACATGGCAACCAAAGCGCGAATTTTATAACACTTCATGGTGGGCTTATGGTAGTCGTGAAAAATTTAAAGCTGCAGATAAAACTAATTTATTAAGTTTTGATGTTGGTGAGTATTATCCAAATTCTGGTTTAAGTAATAACGAAATTGCAGCTTTAAGTCGTAGTCAACATAAATCTCAAGGTTTTGGAAACACAGGAACTCGTGGTAAACAAATAGAATACATAGAATTAATTAAAGGCGATTTACCAAAAGACAAAAGCAACGTTTTTGATGGGATTGATACCTCATGGAATCGTGTTAAAGCCGGAAAAGCTATTGGTAATATTCTTGAAAAAGTACAAAGTAATTTTAATTTTACAAATCCTTCAGCTTCAATTCCGGAATTAGTTAAAGCCTTCAGTTTAATCCAAAATATAGAAAACGAACATTGGAAAACTATTAAAACTAAAGAGATAAAAGCGATTATTGAAGCTTGTAGTGGCTTGTATTTAGAAGCAGCAGCTTCAGAAAGCTTTAGTAGTTTAAATAATAAAATACAATTAAACATTGAAGCTATTAATAGAAGTGATTCTAATATTGAATTATTATCTATCACTAAATCTGATGATGGAAAAACAATAGCAAAGAATATAAACTTAACAAATAACAGTTCTCAAAAATCAAAGCAAGACTTTTATGTTTCTACTGAAGACAAGTATTCTGTTCCTTACTGGTTAGAAGAAAAAGGAACCTTAGGAATGTATAAAGTGAAAAACAAAAACTGGATTGGTTTACCTGAAACTTTAAGAACTGCAACTGTACAATTTAATCTAAACATAGAAGGCACTCCTATTTCTTTTACAAAACCAGTTATATATAAAACTAATGATCCTGTAAAAGGAGAAGTGTACAAACCTTTCGAAATTATTCCTGAAGCTTCAGCGAGAATTACTGAAAAAGTAATCATTTTTGAAAACGATACACAAAAAGAAATTCCAGTTGTAGTAAAAGCAGGACGCGACAATTTAGAAGGTTCTATTGCATTAAATTATCCTAAAGACTGGAGCGTTTTCCCTAAGCAACAAAAGATAAATATTGAATATAAAGGTCAAGAACAAGTTGTTATTTTTACAGTTATTCCACCTAAAAACCAAAGCGAAGGAACCCTAACTCCAAAGGTTACAATTGGAAGTAAAGTATATACTAAAGAGCTTATTGAAATTAATTACGACCATATTCCGTTTCAAACGGTTTTACTACCTAGCGAAAGTAAAATTGTACGTTTAGATATTAAAAAACGTGGCGAAAACATTGCATATATTGAAGGTGCAGGTGATGTTGTACCAGAAAGCTTAAAACAAATAGGTTACAATGTGGTTACTATAAACCCAGAAGATATTACAACCAAAAACTTAAGTAAATTTGATGCAGTTGTTGTTGGAATTCGTGCTTATAATACTGTAGCAGCATTAAATTTCAAACAAGATATCTTGTTCGATTTTGTAGCTTCTGGTGGAAACATGATTGTACAGTACAACACAAGCCATAGACTTAAGGTTGATAATTTAGCACCTTACAACTTAAAACTATCGCGTGATCGCGTTACAGACGAGTTTGCCGATGTTACTTTTGTAAACCCTAATCATGAAGTTTTAAACAGTCCAAATAAAATTACTCAAAACGATTTTAAAGGTTGGACTCAAGAACGTGGTTTATATTTCCCTAAAGAATGGGCTAGCGAATTTTCACCTATTCTATCTATGCACGATAAAGGTGAAACACCAAAAACAGGAAGTTTACTTATTGCAAAACATGGTAAAGGACATTATATTTATACAGGTTTAAGTTTCTTTAGAGAGTTTCCAGCAGGAGTTTCTGGTGCTTACAGATTATTTGCAAATATGTTGAGTATTGGGAAGAAAGATATTGCTAATGATTCTGGACTAAAAAACTAAAACATGAAAGATAACCAACCAAAATACAAGTGGAATAAACTATTCACTTTAATATTAGTAGCTAATGCAGCGTATATAGTTGCGTTTTACATAATAACAAAAGCGTTTTAAATTATGCAAACATTAGATTGGGTTGTTTTAATAGGAACATTATTAACCATAGTAATTTATGGTACTATTCAAACCAGAGGCAGTAAAAACGTAGAAGACTATTTAAAAGGAGGTAATAACTCAAAATGGTGGACCATAGGTTTATCTGTAATGGCAACACAAGCAAGTGCTATTACGTTTCTATCTACTCCAGGACAAGCATTTAACGATGGCATGGGCTTTGTGCAGTTTTATTTTGGATTGCCAATTGCCATGATTGTTATTTGTATGGTATTTATACCATTATACCATAGATTAAAAGTTTATACAGCTTACGAGTTTCTAGAAAATAGATTCGATAGAAAAACCAGAACATTAACTGCAATTTTATTTCTTATTCAACGTGGTTTAGCAGCAGGAATAACCATCTTCGCTCCTGCTATTATATTATCTGCAGTATTAGGTTGGAACTTATTATTACTGAACGTTATTATTGGTGTATTGGTAATTATTTATACCGTTTCTGGTGGTACAAAGGCAGTAAACGTAACGCAGAAGCATCAAATGATTGTTATTTTCACTGGAATGATTATCGCTTTCGTACTTATATTAAACAAATTACCACAGGATATTTCATTTTCAAAAGCTATAGATATTGCTGGAGCTAGCGGAAAAATGAAAGTGCTTGATTTTTCTTTCGATTTGAATAACCGTTATACTTTTTGGACAGGTATTATAGGTGGTACATTTTTAATGCTTTCTTATTTTGGTACAG
This sequence comes from Lacinutrix sp., assembly GCF_023299985.1. GTDB lineage: Bacteria > Bacteroidota > Bacteroidia > Flavobacteriales > Flavobacteriaceae > Lacinutrix. The sequence goes on from NZ_JALZVX010000034.1 coordinate 4,776, forward strand.
ATCAAAGTCAAGTGCAGCGTTACTTATCAGGGAAATCGGTTAGAGAAATGCAGTTAGGCCTTGTCTTTAATGGCTTATTAAAGATACCAATGCAGTTTTTTATTCTGTTTGTTGGTGTTATGGTATTTGTTTTTTATCAATTTAATCAAGCACCTTTAAGTTTTAATCCTACTGCTACAGAAGTAGTTTTAGATTCTAAATATGCCGATGAATATAAAGCATTACAAGAAGACCAAAAGGTGCTTTTTGAAAATAAAAAAACGGTTATAAATGATTATGTTTCGCTTGATGGTGAGATTGAATCTTCTGAAATAGCATTCTATAATATAGAAAATGATAAACTAAGACAAAAAGGAAGAGACCTTATAGATAAAGCAGGTGAAGCAAAAGGCACTAAAGTTGAAAGCAACGATAAGGATTACGTATTTATACATTTTATATTAAATAATTTACCAAGAGGTTTAATTGGTTTATTATTAGCAGTAATACTATCTGCAGCTATGTCTAGTACTGCAAGCGAATTAAACGCTTTAGCAAGTACAACAACTATAGATTTATATAAACATCGTGTTGGTGAAAAAACTGAAGCACAAATGGTAAAAGCTTCAAGGTGGTTTACACTACTTTGGGGAGTTCTTGCTATTGGTGTCGCCTCTGTTGCTAATCTAGCCGAGAATTTAATACAGCTAGTAAATATTATTGGTTCCATTTTTTATGGCAATGTTTTAGGTATCTTTTTATTAGGCTTCTTCTTTAAATATGTAAAAGCTAATGCAGTATTTATTGCTGCTTTTATTACACAGTTTCTTGTAATAGGATTGTTTTTATTAGACCACTTTGAGATAATTAACCTTCCGTTTTTGTGGTTAAATTTCTTGGGCTGTGTAATTGTAATTGCAGTTGCTTTTTTGTTACAAAGTTTTAATACTAAAAATACAGATTTAGCTAACGTTTAGAGCTTAAACATAATATTTTAGAATTAACTAAAAAACACCATCAAATGATGGTGTTTTTTAGTTAATAGTCTTTAAAAGTAAAATTAATTTAACTTTTAGTAAAAATATATTGTCTTTTTGTAAAGTTTACTTTACATTTGATTAATCAATTAATTCAATAATCAAAAAATCGAACATTATGAACACAAATTATTTACTCCCAAACAAGTACAAAATTATTGGTTGGGTATTATTTCTTCCAGGATTAATTTTAGGACTCTTGTCCTACTTCGAAAATATTGATGATGATACCATCACTTTACCTGTACTTTCAATTTTAGATGAAACTTTTTATGGAAGTGATAGAAGAGAATTATTCTCAATCATTACAACAGGTGTTTTAAGTGAAATTATAGCAATTATGATTATTACTGGAGGTCTATTAATTGCACTCTCTAAAGAAAAAATTGAAGATGAGTTTATATCAAAATTAAGAACAGACTCTTTTGTTTGGGCTATGATAGTAAATTATATTGTTTTACTATTAGCAACAATTTTTATTTATAACATGACATTTTTTGATGTCTTAATTTTTAATATGTTTACACCTCTTATTTTCTTTATCATCCGTTATAACTTCTTAAAACTAAAATCTAATAGCAATGAAGAATAACATAAAAGTACAACGTGCTATTCTCGATTTAACACAAGCAAGTCTAGCAGAAAAAATAGGCGTTAGCAGGCAAACCATTAATGCAATGGAGAAAAATAAGTATGTACCATCTACAGTACTCGCTTTAAAACTATCAAAATTATTTAAAATTCCTGTAGAGGAAATATTTCAACTTGAAGATCATGAATAAAAAAAGCGCAATCTCACGATTGCGCTTTTTTAAATATCTAAGAACTCAAAGATCCATAGATCGATTAATCAAATATTACATTGCTCCCCATTCTTTAAGAGAATCTTTGTTTAATTTAACATAATCAGTATTTCCAGCTTTCTCTGCTCCTGCTAAAGATGCTTTTGCAGCTTTTATTGCATTTTTCTTGTTACCAGCTTTTGCATGGATTAAAGATTGTTGACGTAGTACCCAAAATTTTGGAGCATCTTTACTCATTTCTACAGACTTATCAATCCACTCTACAGCTTGCTTGATATCTCCATTAGACTCTAAGTTATAACGAGCTGCAGCATAATAATCTCCAGCAGCAGGTCCTGCCATTGTTTTAGTAATACTTGCTTTCACTTTTTTAGAAGTTGGTACATCAATTTTTACTCCAACATAAACGTTTTCCCATAATATACCTAAAACTGCAGAATCATTAGATAAATCGTCAAAAAGCATAGTAAATGTTTCCATTTTCATTGGCATTTTCATAGCATCCACAGTTACCTTAGAAGCAACTAAGCTCTCATCCCATTTTTGTGGTGTTCCCCAATTTTCAGTATCAGAATAGAAAACAACTTCCCAAGACTTATTGTTTGGTGTTGTAAAAACAGAATAAGCTCCAGCTTTTACTTCTTTACCTCCAATAGTTACATTATCGCTAAAAGACACAATAGTGTTTTTGTTAGCTCCTGTTCTCCATATTTTTCCATAAGGCACTAAGTCTCCAAAAATAGTACGACCTCTCATTCCTGGTCTTGAGTACTCTAAAGTCATGTCTGTTAAACCAACTTTCTGTTCTACTTTTGTAAATGGACTTGGTTGTGGTGTTTCAATTTGAGCATTTACAGTAAAAGAGGCTGCAAATACCAATACAATCATTACTAAATTTTTCATAATATTTAAATGTGTTAGTGTTTTTTTAATGCTGGTAAAATTACGCATTTGTTAATATTGTTATTGTTAATAAAACCATAAAATAAGAGATTGTATCTTTGTATAATAATTCAAATATTTTTTTCTGACCATATTTCGAAGTAAATAAGGAAAAAATTTAAAGATTACCGCTTTCGCGGAAAGTAAATATGAAAAAATATTACGCTGAAACTATAGGAACATTCGCCATGATATTTTGTGGAACAGGAGCTATGACCATAAACGAAATCACCAATGGAAGTATCTCTCACGTAGGTGTTGCAACTGTTTGGGGATTAATTGTTATGGCCATGATTTATGCTTTTGGAGACATTTCTGGAGCACATTTTAATCCTGCAGTGTCTATAGGTTTTGCTATTGCAAAAAAGTTTGCTTGGAAAGAAGTACCAAAATATGCTTTAGCTCAATTAATAGGTGCCGTTTTAGCTAGTGGGCTTTTGTGGTTTCTTTTTCCCGAAAGTCAGTTTTTAGGTGAAACTGTTCCATCAGATGGCTTTCCGCCTTATAAAGCTGCTATTTTAGAATTTATTCTCACTTTCTTTTTAATGGTAGTCATTATAAATGTTTCTACTGGAAGCAAAGAAATTGGAACAATGGCAGCTGTAGCTGTTGGAAGTATAATATTACTTGAAGCTATGTTTGCAGGACCAATGACAAAAGCATCTATGAACCCAATTAGATCTATTGCTCCTGCTCTATTTACAGGGAATTTTCAATATCTATGGTTATATATTTCTGCTCCCATTCTAGGAGCTATTATAGCAGTTTATGGCTGTAAATTGGTTAAAGAAGAACAATGCTGTGATACCAAAAATTGCTAAATCATAATCTTATATTAATTTTGTTTAACAAAACACCTAAATAGTTAAACATTTTGTATCTTTATGCTATCTAATAATTATATGATGGCTAAAAAGAAAAATATTGCAGAGAATGATATCATTTCATTCTATATGGATTATGTTTTAGAACATGATCATCAACCTAAATCTGTTTACAGCTTTGCAAAACACAACAACTTTGATGAGTCAAAATTCTATGAATATTTTGGTAATTTTGAAGCTGTAGAAAAACATGTCTTTAAAGCGTTTCATGACAACACTATAGCTGCATTACACAAGAGTGAAGACTACACAGGTTTTGAGCCAAGAAATAAATTACTAAGTTATTACTTTACGTTCTTCGAGAACTTAACAGCCAATAGAAGTTATGTTGTTTATGCTTTACATCAGCACAAAAACAGTTTAAAATCTTATAAAGCATTAGCAGAACTAAAATCTAGTTTTACACACTACATCAAAGACTTAGGTATTGAATTAATAGACATTAAAGAAGAACGTTTAGATAAAATACAAAACAGAGGTCTCACAGAAACTGCATGGTTACAATTATTACTAACTATGAAATTCTGGATAGATGACACCTCTTCTAGCTTCGAGAAAACCGATATTTTTATTGAAAAATCTGTAAACACAAGTTTCGATGTGCTAAATATTGCGCCTCTTAAAAGTTTAATTGACTTTGGAAAATTTATTTTCAAAGAAAAAGTAAAAATGAACTAATAAAACAAAATAACTATTGAAAACTATAGATAGAATACCAACTTCAAAAATACAACGTGCTTCTAAACTAGTACAAACTGGTGCAAAAGTTGGCGTTAATTATCTTAAATATTATGGAGATAAATTAACTAAAACTGAAGACGAAGCTAAATCTCGTTTAAACGAGAATAATGCTGAAGACATTTACGACGGTTTAAAAAAACTTAAAGGCAGTGCTTTAAAAGTTGCACAAATGTTAAGTATGGAAAAAAGTATTTTACCACAAGCATATGTGGAAAAATTCTCATTATCGCAATTCTCTGTTCCTCCACTTTCTGCACCTTTAGTAATAAAAACCTTTAAAAAATATTTTGGGAAATTACCAAATGAAATCTACGACACCTTTGACTCTACTTCTGTAAATGCTGCCAGTATTGGCCAAGTGCATTTAGCAGAAAAAGATGGGAAGAAACTTGCTGTGAAAATTCAATATCCTGGTGTCGCAGATAGCATTTCTAGCGATTTAGCAATGGTAAAACCTATTGCTATTCAAATGTTTAACATTAAAGGGAAAGATAAAGACAAATATTTTGAAGAAGTAGAAAGTAAACTAGTAGAAGAAACCAATTATGTTCTTGAAGTAGCACAGAGTAAAGAGATAGTTGCTGCTTGTAAACACATTCCAAACTTAAAATTTCCAGAATATTATGAAGAACTATCTTCTGAAAGGATAATAACCATGGATTGGATGGAAGGTGAACATTTAAGTGAATTTACTGCTTATAACACAGACCAAGACAAAGCAAATAAGTTAGGTCAAGCATTATGGGATTTCTACATGTTTCAAATGCATAAATTAAAAAAAGTGCATGCAGATCCACATCCTGGTAATTTTTTAATCTCGAAAGAAGCTGAGTTAATAGCTTTAGATTTTGGGTGTATGAAAACAATTCCAGATGAGTTTTATGTACCTTATTTCGAGTTAGCAAAAGAAGAAAGCATCAATAATCCTGAAATATTTAATGAAAAAATGTTTGAATTAGAAATTCTTCGTGAAGATGATTCTCCTGAAGAATTAGAATTCTTTTCTATCATGTTTCACGAAATGTTAAGCCTTTTTACACAACCATTCCATGTAGAGACTTTCGATTTTTCTAGTTCAGAATTTTTTGGTAAAATAACAGAGCTTGGTCAAAAATATAGTAAAAGCACAGAGTTACGTAAAATGAATGGTAATAGAGGTTCTAAGCACTTTATATATATAAATCGTACTTTCTTTGGCTTGTATAATTTAATGTTCGATTTAAAAGCAAAAGATATTAAAATTAACAATTTCAAAACATTATAAATGCAGTATTTTAGTTTAGAAAATATTAATGCACTTAAACATTTATATAAAATAAACCTTATCAATAGTTGTTCTGGATTTAAGTCTGCAAATCTTATTGGTACTAAATCTAAAGATGGTATAGAGAACGTTGCAGTATTTAGTTCTGTAACTCATGTAGGTTCAAATCCTCCAATACTTGGTTTTTTTAGTAGACCAACAACTTTTACTCGAAATACGTATAACAATATTAAAGAAACTGGTGTTTATACTATTAATCCTATACATGAATTAAATTTTGAAGAAGCCCATCATACTTCAGCTAAATACGAATCAGGTGTTTCAGAATTTGATAAAACAACATTAGTTTCAGAATATAAAACAGATTGCCACGCACCTTTTGTTAAAGACGCTCCTATTCAATTGCAAATGAAATTTGTTGGAGAATACAATATAAAGGAAAATGGAACTATTTTAGTTTTAGGAGAAATTCAAGGTTTATTTATTAAAGATGGACTAGTAACAGATGATGGTTTTATAAACCTTTCGCAAGCAAATATTGCAAGTATTAATGGTTTAGATGGTTATGCGTTTCCAAAATTAAAAGAGAGATTACCTTACCAAAGACCAAAACTATAAACAATTATTAATAATAATTAACCAATAATTTGAAGACATGAAAATACTTGTTACAGGTGCTACAGGTTATATAGGTAAACGTATTATACCTTTACTTATAGAGCAAGGCCATACTGTAATTTGTGCAGTTAGAGGTAAACTTAGAAAAGAAAAACGGTATAGTGAAGAAGATAACGTTCAAGTTATAGAGGTCGATTTTTTAAATAACGATACTTTAAAAAATATTCCAGAAGATATAGATGCTGCTTATTATCTTATTCACTCTATGTCGAATTCTATTTCTAGTTTTCAGAAAATGGAAAACGATTGTGCCATTAATTTTAAACTTGCTTTAGAACAAACTAATTGTAAGCAAGTTATATATTTAAGTGGTATTACAAACGATACAAAACTCTCTACTCACCTATTATCTCGTAAGAATGTAGAAAAGGTGTTAGAATCTTCTAAATATGCATTAACGGTATTTAAAACAGGAATAATTGTAGGTTCTGGAAGTTCGTCTTTTGAAATTATTAGAGATTTAGTAGAAAAACTACCTGTAATGGTGGCTCCAAAATGGTTAAATACAAAAACACAACCTATTGCAATTAGAGATGTACTTACCTTTTTAACCAGAGGTTTAGGAGATGAAAGATTATACAACACATCTTACGATATTTTTGGACCCGAAATACTAACATATAAAGAACTTTTATTAAGTTTTGCAAAGTCAAGAAACTTAAAAAGAACCATTATTACATTTCCAATAATGACAGCTCAATTGTCTAGCTACTGGTTATACTTTGTAACCTCTACATCTTATAAGCTTGCTAGAACATTAGTAAATAGTATGGGAGTTGAAATCATTGGAAATACAAGCGACATTAATAAAATACTTGATGTAAAACCTATGAGTTATGATAAAGCTTTAGAGTTTGCATTCGTTAAAATTAAACAAAATAGTATAGTTTCAAGCTGGAAAGATTCTTTTGCAAGTGGCAACCAAAAAAAACAAATTTCTAGTAAATATATTAACGTTCCAAAATATGGTTGCTTTAAAGATATTAAAGAACAAAAAGTTTTAGACGATACACGCACATTTGCAAAAATATGTGCCATTGGCGGAGAAAACGGTTGGTATTATGGAACCATATTGTGGAAGATACGTGGTTATATAGATAAGCTAGTTGGTGGTATTGGTCTTAGAAGAGGACGTACAAATAAAAACACCATAAAAACTGGTGACGCTTTAGATTTTTGGCGTGTACTTTTAATAGACGAAGAAAACAAACGTCTATTACTTTTTGCAGAGATGAAGCTACCAGGAGAAGCATGGCTTGAGTTTAGAGTTGCTAAAGGCAAAGTTTACCAACGTGCTATTTTTAGACCTAAAGGCTTGGCTGGAAGATTATACTGGTACAGTGTATTCCCTTTTCATGGGTTTATATTTAAAGGAATGATAAATAAACTTGCAAATGCCTAAAGGAGTTAAAAAACAAAACTTACCCTCTAAAACCTGTATTACTTGTGGATTACCTTTTTCATGGCGAAAAAAATGGGCAAAAGAGTGGGGAAATGTAAAATATTGTAGTAATAAATGCAGCAAAAACAAAACGTAACCAGTTTAGTTTGGTTTAGAAAAAACTTAAGAATAAAAGATAACAATGCGCTCTCAAACGCCATAAATAATAGTGAAACTGTAATTGCAGTCTATTGCTTTGATCCAAAACATTTTAAAGAAGATAGGTTTGGTTTTAAAAAAACAGAAAAATATAGAGCAAAATTTCTAATAGAAACTATAATAGATTTAAAAGCACAGCTATTCAATTTAGGTATTCCACTTTACGTTTATAATGATTATCCTGAAACGTGTATTGCTAATTTAGAAGCACAGTTTCATTTTGATGCTTTATACCTTCAAAAAGAATGGACCAAAGAAGAAAATGATGCTTACAATTTAGTAAGAACTGTTTGGGATGAAGATTTTACGATTTATCAGGACTATGATCAGTTTTTATATCATCCTGAAGATTTAAATTTCGAAATTAAAAATTTACCAATCGTGTTTACAAATTTTAGAAAACATGTTGAAAAGCAATCTAAAATAAGAGCTGAAAGCAAAATTTTTAATAATGAAAAACAGCAAGTCCCTCTAAAAAACACAACCAGTATTCCAACTTTACAAGATTTAGGTTTCGAGGATTTCGAAAACCATCCACATTCAGCATTTCCTCTAAAAGGAGGTGAAACCGAAGCATTAAAACATTTAGATTATTATTTTTTTGAAACCAAAAAACTTGGGTTTTATAAAAAAACGAGAAACGGTTTAATAGGTAAAGACTTTAGTTCAAAATTCTCACCTTGGTTGGCTAATGGAAGTTTAAGTGCTAAAACTATCTATTACAAAGTTAAAGAGTTTGAAGCCCTTCATTTTAAAAATGAATCTACTTATTGGTTAATTTTCGAACTCATTTGGAGAGATTATTTTAAATATGTTTCTTTAAAACATGCTAATAAAATCTTTAAAATTGGTGGTATTTTAGACAAAGAATACCAGTGGTACACTTTCGAAAAAGACATCCAGAAATGGATTAACGGACAAACAAATGAGCCTTTTGTAAATGCCAACATGATAGAGTTACAAAAAACAGGATGGATGAGTAATCGTGGCAGACAAAATGTGGCAAGCTATTTTTCAAAAACACTAAAACTAGATTGGCGTATTGGTGCTGCTTACTTTGAGTCTATGCTAATAGATTACGATGTGCACAGTAACTATGGAAATTGGCTTTATGTTTCTGGTGTTGGTAACGACCCAAGAGATAGAAAATTCAATGTTAAACTACAGGCAGAACGGTATGATAGTAATGGAAATTTTCAACGTTTATGGTTACAAGATTCATTATTTTAAAAATATAATTTGAAAACATTAAGATTAATTTTAGGAGACCAACTTAACAGTAAACACTCTTGGTTTCAAGGCGAACAAGGTAACTATGTGTATTGCTTGCTTGAAATGAAACAAGAAACAGATTACGTAAAACATCACATTCAAAAAGTGATTGGCTTTTTTGCAGCCATGCGTGAGTTTTCAAAAGAGATAGAATCTAAAGGCTGTGAGGTTGTTTATTATAATTTGGATTCTAAGAGTAATACTCAAAACCTTTCAAGTAATCTTAAACAGTTAATTGAAACACATGGTATTGAAAAATTTGAATACCAAGAGCCAGATGAGTATAGGTTAGACCACCAACTTTCTACATTTTGTAAAGCACTTTCTATAGAAACCGAAATACATTCAACAGAACATTTCTATACTAAAAGACAAGATTTAGCCACCTTTTTTAAAGATAAAAAGCAATGGCTTATGGAGAAGTTTTATCGAGACATGCGTAAAAAGCATGACGTTTTAATGGTTGCCAACCAACCAGAAGGTGGGAAATGGAATTTCGATAAAAGTAACAGAAACAAATGGAAAGAAAAGGAAAGTATTCCTGATTTTAAGGCGTTTAACAATGAAGTTTCAGATATAGTTAGCCTTTTAAAGTCTGAAAACATTGAAACTATTGGCCATTTTAAATCTAAGTATTTCGAGTATCCAATTAATAGAACGCAAGCACTTGAGCAACTCAAATATTTTTGCGAACATTTATTAGTTCATTTTGGTGATTATCAAGATGCAATGCATACAGAGCAAGTTTACCTCTTTCACTCGCGTTTATCTTTTGCAATGAATTGTAAAATAATTTCACCAAAGGCTATTGTAACTACTGTTTTAAATTATTGGAGAAAGCATGGTGAAGACATTAATATTTCTCAAGTTGAAGGCTTTATAAGGCAAATTATTGGCTGGCGAGAATACATGCGTGGTATGTATTGGGCTTTAATGCCAGATTATAAATCTTTAAACTATTTAGAAAACACAAACAAGCTGCCAAATTTTTTCTGGACTGGTAACACAAAAATGAATTGCCTAAAAAACGCGATAAACAATTCTTTAGATAATGGTTACGCACACCACATACAACGTTTAATGATTACTGGTAACTATGCATTACTTACCCAAATTAATCCAGACGAAGTAGACGCATGGTATTTAGGCATATATGTAGATGCTGTAGAATGGGTTCAATTACCAAATACACGTGGTATGAGCCAATTTGCAGATGGTGGGAAAATAGCAACAAAACCCTATGTTTCTAGCGGAAGTTATATTAATAAAATGAGTAATTATTGTGATGATTGCCATTACAATAAAAAAGAAAAAATAGGCGATAAAGCTTGCCCTTTTAATAGTTTGTATTGGAATTTTTTAGACGATAAACGCGAAAAGCTAGGAGATATTTTTAGAATGAAAATGATGTATAGTTTATTAAATAAGATGAAAGCTGAAGATTTATATGAATTAAAAAAAAGAGCAAAAAATATTATCGTAAATCCAGATAGTTTTTAAATTTTTAGAAATAAAAATAATCCTGACGTCTCAGGAAATTATGAAGCAAGAATTACAAATAGTTTGGTTTAAAAGAGATCTTCGTTTACAAGATAATGAAGCTGTTGAACGTGCTATAAATTCTGGTAAACGTGTACTTTTTCTTTACATTTTTGAAGACTTTTTAATTAACGATAAACATTACAGTTCTCGCCATTGGAATTTTGTAAAACAAGCACTCGAGGATTTAAACCATTCTTTAAAAGCTTTAGAATCTCAAGTTTTAGTAGTTAATGATACTATTGAGTCTGTTATATCAAAACTACAAGAACACTATACAGTAACTCATATATACTCGCATCAAGAAACAGGAATTTTATCAACATTCGAGCGTGATTTAACCTTTGCTAAATTTTGTAAAAAAGAAACTATTGTTTGGACAGAAAACAAAAACAACGCTATTATTCGTGGTATAAATAGTAGAAAGACTTGGTTTGAAGATTGGAACGATTTTATGAATCTTCCCTATCACCTATTCCAACCAAAAGAAAAGCAATTGTTATTAATTAATGAAATTAAAACTTTAGAAATAGATTTTAATGTAACAGATTTAACAACTTTTGAAAACAAAAATTTTCAAAAAGGAGGTACAACTACAGGATTAAAATATATGCGTTCATTTTTTAAAGATCGCTATTCAAATTATATGTTTCATATAAGTAAACCTATAGAAGCAAGAACAGGTTGCAGCCGTTTATCACCTTACATAGCTTGGGGAAACTTATCGGTTAGACAGGTTATAAATTTAGCTGCAGAACTAAGAGAACAAGGCAAACACAAAAGACATTTAAATGCATTTATGTCCCGTTTACGTTGGCAAGCACATTTTATACAGAAATTTGAAATGGAGCATTTAATGGAATTTAATAGTGTAAATAAAGGCTATCATAATCTTAATAAGTTAGAAAATAAAGAGTATCAAAAGGCTTGGAAAACAGGACAAACAGGTTACCCATTAGTAGATGCTTGTATGCGATGTTTAAACGAAACGGGTTACTTAAATTTTAGAATGCGTGCTATGGTTGTTTCTTTTTTTACTCATAATTTATGGCAACCTTGGCAAGCTATGAGCGAACATTTGGCTGCTATGTTTTTAGACTTTGAACCTGGCATACATTATCCACAAATACAAATGCAAGCTGGTGAAACTGGTATTAATATGTTACGTATTTATAACCCAATAAAAAATAGTATAGAGCATGACCCAAAAGGCGAGTTTATTAAAAAATGGGTTCCAGAACTAGCAATGCTTGAAGCACCTTATATTCACGAACCTCAAAAGCTGTCTTATTTCGATCAACAATTAACAGGTTTTGAACTTGGTAAAGATTATCCGTTTCCTATTGTTAATGAAAAAGAATCTCGAAATAAAGCAAGTAAAATACTTTGGAATTTAAAAGATGATACTCTTGTTAAAAAAGAAGCTTATCGTATTTTAAAACGCCACACTGTTAACAATAGAAAAAGAATGGTAAATGCTAACTAAACACGTTAAATATAATCTTTTGTTAATAGTGTTTAACTTTTTAGATTAAACGTTAAACATTTTGTAAATTTGTTAAACTAACTAATAACAAAGTGTTCCCTCATGGTTTTAGATACTACATATTCTAGTAAAGAGAATAAAGAATTAATAAAAAAATTAGTTGGTAAAGCCTTTGGTTTTTATGACATTTTAAATTTAAAAGGAATAGGTTCTAAACGCATGGTTATTGATGATGTTAGTCCTAACCTTAAACAATATCTAAATTCAGTATCAGATATTAATTACGGAAACATAGAATTGAGACCCAATGGTGTTTTAATTCATATAACAAAAGGTTTACAAAATTTCACTTGGGCAATACCTTACTACCAATTAGTAATTTATAAAACTAATGGTTCTAGTATTCACGCACAAGGTAAATTTGTTCACTTTAAAAATAACATAATGTTAAAAGAAAATAAGCCATTTTTTAATAAGCTTTTAAATGAAAAAATAAAATTTGATGAGCAGTATAATTTCCAAACCCAATAGTCCAGAAAACTTCACGATAGAAGATATAGACCGCATTATAGAAATGGCATGGGAAGACAGAACTCCTTTTGATGCTATTACCTTTCAATTTGGCATTAAAGAGCAAGAGGTCATAGAACTCATGCGTAGAGAAATGAAATCTAGTAGTTTTAGAATGTGGCGCGCTAGAGTTCAAGGTAGAAAAACAAAACATTCTAAAAACAGAAACTTTGAAGATGGACGTTTTAAATGTTCAAGACAAAAACAAATAACACACAACAAAATAAGTAAGAGGTAAATATTGCTATGACACGAGCTAAGGATTAATATTTGTTTGAATATTAGATTTGAAGCGAACTGCATCTGACATATTAATAAAATAAGAAATACAGATGAAAAAGACTGATTTAGAATTGCTTACAAATGAAAATAACTTAAACACAAATGACGACTCTATTAAAACCATTGGTGACAGTCACTGGTTTACAGGTTTAAACACACCAATGAGAGAAGATGCTTTTGAGGTATCTAACGATGATAAAAAAGAAAAAATTGCAGATCTTTTTAAAGAAATAATGACTGTTCTTGGTTTAGACCTAGCAGACGATTCTTTAAAAGGAACTCCAAAGAGAGTAGCCAAAATGTATGTTGAAGAATTATTTTCGGGTTTAAATCCTTTAAATATGCCAGACATTACATTATTTGATAATAAGTACCAATACAACCAAATGCTTGTTGAAAAAAACATCACGTTTTATTCTAACTGCGAGCACCATTTTGTTCCAATAATAGGTAAAGCACACGTTGCATACATATCTTCAGGAAAAGTTATTGGTTTATCAAAATTAAACAGAATAGTTCAACATTTTGCAAAAAGACCTCAAGTGCAAGAGCGTTTAACTAACCAAATAGCAAGTGAATTAAAAACGATATTAAACACAGAAGATGTTGCAGTAATTATAGATGCAAAACATTTGTGTGTTTCGTCTAGAGGTATTAAAGACGATGCATCTACAACTATAACTTCTTATTATGGTGGAGCCTTTAAAACACAAGCCAAAATTGTAGAATTACAGAATTATTTAAAAGATTAACAATAAACATTTAAATTGAAGTACTAGTGCTATAGAAAATTAAACTAAAGCCAGCCAATACAAAATAGTAACTTCTATAAAATCTAAAAAAAGTATTTTTATATGAAAAACATTGTAGTTATAGGAGGGAGTAAAGGCATTGGAAAAGCAATTATATCTAGTCTTGTTGAAGGTAATAAGGTTTATAATATTAGTAGAACAGAACCTGAACAAACACACACAAACCTAAAACATTATCCATGTGATGTCCTAAATGATGATCTGCCAGAAATAGAATTTGTAGATACTTTAATATACTGCCCAGGAAGTATTAATTTAAAACCAATCTCTAGATTATCTCTTGATGATTTTAGAGAAGATTTTGAGATTAATGTTATTGGAGCCGTAAAATCTATACAACATTATTTGCCAAAAATAAAAAAAGGAAATACTCCTTCTATCCTTTTGTTTAGTACAGTTGCTTCTAAATTAGGTATGCCATATCATGCTAGTGTTGCTGCTTCAAAATCTGCTATAGAAGGTTTAACAAAATCTTTAGGTGCAGAATTAGCACCAAATATTCGTGTTAATGCAATTGCACCTACAGTTACAGATACCACATTGGCATCAAAGTTACTACGTAACGAAAAAATGATTGAGAATATTAAAGAACGTCATCCTTTAAAGAAATTTTTAAATCCTGAAGAAGTTGCAAATATGGCAGAATTTCTAACTTCTGAAAAAGCGGCTTCTATTTCTGGGCAAATTTTTGAAATGGATTGCGGTATTGTAAGTTTTAAAATTTAAATATGAATCCTTTTAAAATATTTGCTAGTACTTTTTTTTCTAAAGAAAAAAATCAGATCAATAGAATTGAAGCTATATACAATGTAGAAATTAATAGTCTTAATGGAAAACCTATTATATTTTCAAAGTTTAAGGGCAAGCACATTTTATTTGTAAATGTAGCTTCTAAATGTGGTTTTACTAATCAATACAAAGAATTACAAAATTTACATGACAAGTATAAAGATGCATTAGTAATTATTGGAGTACCTTGTAATCAATTTGGGAACCAAGAACCTGGAGGAGCTAATGAGATTGAAACATTCTGTCAAGTAAATTATGGTGTAACATTCTTAATTACTGAAAAAATTGAAGTAAAAGGAAACAAAACACATCCATTATACAAATGGTTAACACAAAAGAGCATAAACGGTAGCTCTAGTTCTACAGTAAAATGGAATTTTCAAAAATATTTGGTAAGCCCTAAAGGTGAATTAGTAGATTACTACTACTCCACAACAAAACCTAATAGTTCTAAAATAACGAGACATTTAAAATAGTTATGAAGTTAACCAAGCAAATAATTTTCTTTTTAACAATTAACTTTGGAGGCTTATATATAGGGAACTTATTAATGGCTAATGGTCCAAAAACAAGTTGGTACATAAATCTGGATAAAGCACCTTGGACTCCACCAGGTTGGGTTTTTGGTGCAGCTTGGACACTAATAATGATTTGTTTTTCAATCTATTTAGGCTATTTGTTTTTAAAGTACGACAGTAATAAACTTCGATTAGCATTTGCGTTACAAGTGTTTTTAAATGTAATATGGAACTATGTGTTTTTCAATCAACATCTAGTGTCATTAGGTTTGGTTGTTATATCTGCATTAACTATTGTTATTTTCACCCTTTTCTTTAGTAATTTCAAGAATATAAAAGATAAAAGCTATTTACTTTTACCATATATGGTTTGGTTATTAATTGCCACATCTTTAAATGCTTATATATTATTAAATAACTAATGCTATAGTAAAGTCTGTTTTTAAAAATTCAAGAAAAATTATTTTAAATAACATTTTCAAGTACAAATATGAAAATCTACACACTACATAAAAAACAAAAACTACCCATAACTTTAGAACAAGCTTGGGCTTTTTTGTGTAATCCTGAAAATTTATCGAAACTTACACCTTCGGAAATGAATATGAAAATTGTTTCAGGAGCAGACAAGACTATGTATGCTGGACAAGTTTTACAATACAGTGTTACTCCGTTAGCAGGTATAAAAACAAAATGGGTTAGTGAAATTACGCAGTTTGAAGACAAAAAATATTTTGTAGACCTGCAATTATATGGACCATATGCTTTTTGGCATCATAAACATTTTATTCATGAAATCGAAGGAGGTGTTGAAATGGAAGATATTATAGATTATAAGGTACCTTTAGGTTTTTTAGGTCAACTTATTCATCCTATTTTAGTAAAACCTAAATTAAATGCCATTTTTAATTTTAGAAAAGAACAATTAGAAAAAATGTTTGGTAAATACTAGAAATGAAAAAAGCAATAAATATATTTTGGTTTAGAAGAGATTTGCGTTTAGAAGACAATCATGGTTTTTTTAAGGCCTTAAAAAGTGATAAACCAGTATTGCCAATCTTTATTTTTGATGAAACAATACTAAGTAAGCTGCCAAAAGATGATGCTCGTGTAACTTTTATACATGAATGTTTAGAAGCAATGCAAGACACTCTAAAAAAGAAACATAATACAACTATTGCTTTATATTATGGTACTCCAGAGGTTATTTACAAACAATTAATAGAACGTTATACAATAGAATCTGTTTTTACAAATCGTGATTACGAACCTTATGGCATTTCTAGAGATAAAAATATAGAGACACTATTAGCCTCTCATAACATCAATTTTAAGACCTTTAAAGATCAAGTTATTTTTGAACGAAATGAAATTGTAAAAAAAGATGGAACACCTTATAGAGTTTATACTCCTTTTTCGCGTATTTGGATAGATGAATATAAAAGGAATGGAATTACTTTTTATCCTTCTGAAGAACTTTTAAATAATACTATAAAGCCTCAAGAAGCCTCGAATTTAGAGTTAAAAGATATTGGTTTTACTGAAGCTAAAGTTAAAGTCCAAAAATATACAGTAACACCAACTTTAATTGCAGACTATGAAGCCACAAGAAATTTTCCTGCTCAAGACAATACTTCAAAATTAGGTCCACATTTACGTTTTGGAACTGTAAGCGTTCGTAAAATGGTAAATGAAGCATCTAAACAACAAAATATTACTTTTTTAAAGGAATTGATTTGGCGAGAATTTTTTATGCAAATACTATGGCACTTTCCACATACTGCAAAAGACAGTTTTAAGCCAAAGTACGACAGGATAGAATGGCGAAACAATGAAACTGAATTTAAAGCTTGGTGTGAAGGTAAAACAGGTTATCCTTTGGTAGATGCTGGAATGAGACAACTAAACCAAACAGGTTTTATGCACAATCGTGTACGCATGCTTGTTGGTAGTTTTTTATGTAAACATTTACTAATAGATTGGCGTTTAGGTGAAGCCTATTTTGCTTTAAAGCTGCATGATTACGACATGTCTAGTAATATTGGTAATTGGCAATGGGTTGCAGGTTGTGGTGTGGATGCTGCTCCATATTTTAGAATTTTTAATCCTACCACTCAAATAGATAAGTTTGATAAGCAGCATGACTATTTAAAAAAATGGGTTCCAGATTATCAAGAGCTTACTTATTCTACTCCAATTGTAGAGCACAAAGCAGCTAGAGAGCGTTGTTTAAAAGTTTATAAAGAAGCGGTTTCTTGATAAAGAAAAGGATACTATTTTTAATTAAGTTTATTAAATAGGTTATTACAAAATGTATTTAAAAACTAAATTTTAATTTTAAAGCTTTTACTTTTTCAGTTTGTTCTAAAGCTTTATAAATACTATAAAGTGTTTTTACAAATTCAGGATTATTACTGTCTATTTCTAACACTTTTTCTAGATAAGGAATTGCTTCCCAATACACATCCTTTCTTTTAATAGCAAGTTCATCGTAGCGATTATTATCTTTTTTAGAGTTTCCAAGGTTATTCATTTCCTTAATTATTTCAAATTCTTTGTTAAGAATTATTGCAGATAAATTTACAT
This sequence comes from Lacinutrix sp., assembly GCF_023299985.1. Taxonomy (GTDB): domain Bacteria; phylum Bacteroidota; class Bacteroidia; order Flavobacteriales; family Flavobacteriaceae; genus Lacinutrix. The sequence goes on from NZ_JALZVX010000034.1 coordinate 22,558, forward strand.
ACGCATTAATATAATTTGGATTAATTTTAATAATTCTCTTGTAAAATTTTATGGCTTCTTTTTCTTGATTAGATTGTGCAGATACTACACCTAAATTATATAAAACATTCACATTTTTTCTTTCCTTTTTTGAAATTTTCCCAAGCTGTTTTTTAAATGTTTCTATATCTCCTATTTTATAATAAATATTAGCTTCTGTAAGTCTTAACTCTTTATCTTTTGGATTCTCTTCTATTGCATATTTAACAGCTTGAAGTGCTTTTTCATTTTCACCAAGTTCAATATAAATAAGAGCTATATTTTTTACTATTTCTGGCTTTTTAGATTTCGTTTTACGTTTTCTTGGCTTTCTATAAAAACTAGATTTCACTAAAGAATCTCTAACTTTCCTAGAGCTAAATAATTCATTTTTTTTGGTAGCCTTATTTATTGCATAGTATTCAGTTGTAATTCCTTTGTAGTCTAAGTTTTTTAGCTTTAAATAATATTGAAGTGCTAATTTGTGCTCTTTTGCTGTAACTGCGCTTACAGCTGCAAAATATAAATAGTCTTCCTTATTATTATTATTATTATTATTATTATTATT
>NZ_JALZVX010000035.1 GCF_023299985.1 Lacinutrix sp.
TTTAGTATTTAATCCATTTTAAAAGCTCTCTGTATGTTGGTTTTTTACCATACATTAAAATACCAACTCTATAAATTTTTGAAGCCAACCAAATGGTAAACATAAATGTACCAATTAATATTAACAATGATAGTATTTGTTGCCAAATTGGTACACCAAAAGGAATACGCATAAGCATAACCACTGGTGATGTAAATGGTATAAAAGAAAATATAGTTGCTACTGTTCCATGTGGATCTTCAACAACTGTAAATCCACCTACATAAACTGCCAACATTAAAGGCATAATTATAGGAAACATAAACTGTTGCGTATCTGTTTCGTTATCTACTGCTGCACCAATTGCAGCATATAGCGAACTATATAATAGGTAACCACTTATAAAAAATAAAACAAAAGCAACTATTAAATTTGCTAAAGGCATATTAAAGAATGAATTTAAAAATAATTGCATGTTAGCATTTGCATTGGGACTTTCCATTGCTTGCGTCATGAGTTCCTGTTGTGGTGTGTTGACTTGAGTAAAGTCTATATTAAATATAAATGACGCTACAACTATTAATATGCTTCCTAATATTATCCATATTCCAAACTGTGTAATTCCTGCAAGTGTTGTACCTATAATTTTGCCTAACATTAATTGTAATGGCTTAACCGAAGAAATAATAACCTCTATTATTCTACTGGTTTTCTCCTCTATAACAGAGCGCATAATCATGTTACCATAAATAATAATAAACATGAATAGCAAATAACCAGCTGCAATACCAAAAAAAAGTTTAGCATAACTATCTACCTTAGAGGTTTTTTCTCCTGTAAAATTCTCTTGATTTATAGTAATATCTACTTCTGCATTTTTTAAAGTAACAAAATCTACTCCTTTTGTTTTAAGATTTATTTCTTTTAGGTAATTTTCAATTTTACGTTCTAAACTTGAAATAACACCAACAGAAGGTGTTTCAGAAGAATAAAATTTAACAGCTACATTCTTTTTATAGTCTATGGTATCTACTCCTGTATTTGTTTTAAAATCTGAGATATAAAGCAACCCATAACTTTCTTGGGCTTCTACAATTACTTTGGCATTCTCTAAAGTTATATTATCTAATATGGTATATTTTACGGTCTCTTTGTCTTTAAATATGGATTTAATTTGTCCAGATTCATCTAAAACAGTAATACTTTTTTGTTTTTTATTATTTAACTGAGACAAGTATGCTACTAAAGAGAAGAGACCAATCATAATTAACGGACTTAAAAAAGTCATAATTATAAAAGCCTTATTTCTAACTTTTGTTATGTACTCTCGTTTTATTATTAGTGGTAAATGATTCATAGTTTTAATTATTCTTAACAGCTTGAATAAAAATATCGCTAGCACTCGGCATAACTTCTACAAAATGAGACACTTCTCCTTTTGTAGTTAAATAATTTAATAAATGATTTGCATTTTCGTTTTCTGAAAGTTTTACATTAAGCTTCAACTCATTATTTAAAGTCTTGAATTCTGCAGGAGACACAATAAACTTTTCTGAAAGCGAACGCTTTAATTCTGAAGCATTATCAGTATTAATTCCAACCTCAAAAGTATTAGATTTATATTGTCTTTTTATAGCGTTAAGATTGCCATCTAAAATTTTATTAGATTTATTAATTAACGCAATATGGTCGCAAAGCTCTTCTACAGATTCCATTCTATGTGTAGAAAAAATAACTGTTGCACCTTCTTCGCGAAGTCTTAGAATTTCATTTTTAATAATATCTGCGTTAATAGGGTCAAAACCAGAGAAAGGTTCATCGAATATTAATAATTTTGGTTGGTGCAAAACTGTAACTACAAATTGAATTTTTTGAGCCATACCTTTAGATAACTCTTGAATTTTTTTATTCCACCAATCTCCAATATCTAATCTTTCGAACCAATGTAACAAGCGTTTTTTAGCTTCGGCCTTATCTAAACCTTTTAGTTGCGCCAAGTATAATGCCTGTTCTCCAACCTTCATTGTTTTATATAAACCACGTTCTTCTGGCAAATAACCAATGTTTTGAATGTGATGCCTTTGCAAAATCTCACCATCTAACAACACTTGCCCTTTGTCTGGCATTGTTATTTGATTAATAATACGAATTAATGTGGTTTTTCCAGCGCCATTAGGACCAAGCAGTCCAAATATACTACCTTTTTCTACTGTAATAGAAACGTTATTAAGTGCTGTAAAATCACCAAAGTTTTTAGAAACCGATTGTGCTTCTAATAAGTTGCTCATTATATCTGTTTGTTTGTTGCGTAAATATAGAAAATGTAAGTTGAGAAACTTTATTGTTTAGATTTATTTTAATGCTGTCTAAGATTATTAAGAGTAGTTGTTTGATAAAAACGGTCTATACTATGTCTTACTTCTTAAACTTAAAATCTTATTTATTTTTATATAAGTATCCAAACTTTGCGCCATTTGGTAACTGAAATAATTCTCCTTCATTTTTCATTGAAAGATACATTTGCTTACCTTTAACTTTAGGATCCTAACCATGCTCAATTGCAAATAAAATTGCTGTTTCTATAGTCTTTGGTCTTATTTCTAAATCCCAATTATATGGATCTAAATACAAAGTGCTTTTTGTTAATTCCTTTGAATATATTCTAATGTGCTGCTCTTTATTATTAAAAAGAGAATTTCCGTCAAGTACCCAATAGTAATCATTATTTAGAATTCTTATTTTCCTTTTTATTGAACGACTCATTTTTTCTAAGTTTTACACTATTTAGTTTAATGTTTATTTTTGATAAGAGAAAACTATTTTAAAAGAATAAACAAAATCATAAGTTTTAATAAAAGCAATAGTTTAAAACTTTCAAAGATCTCAACCTTCGTTAGAACTAATTCTACTAGTTCTTTTTACTGAGAACTTTGTTCTTGTGTAAAGGTATTCTTACTAAAAAACAAAACCCACCCTTTACGCAAATAAAGGATGGGAAAAAATTGCTATGAAAAAGAAAAATTACCATTGGCGCAAACCAATGATATTTCAAATATAGTATTTTTTGTTTAACTTTTACTTTATTGACTCAATAAGTTAAATTTTTAACACAAAAAAACCAGCAATAGCATTACTGGTTATGTATTAAAAAAGGTATTAACCTTATGAAAACATGTCTTTTACCTTTTCAAAAAACGACTTATCACTTCGCTCTGGTTTAGGTGAAAAATGGTCATCATCTTTCATTTTTTCAAAAAATGCTTTCTGATCTTTACTTAACGTTTTTGGTGTCCATACATTAACGTGTACCAGTAAATCTCCTTTACCATAGCCATTAATACTTGGTATCCCTTTTCCGCGTAAGCGTAATATTTTTCCAGATTGTAAACCTGCTTCTACCTTAATACGTACTTTTCCTGTAACTGTATCTATTTCTTTAGAAGCGCCTAATATGGCGTCTGGTAAACTTACATATAAATCGTAGTGTAAATTATCACCTTCACGCTGCAAAGAGTCGTGATCTTGCTCTTCTATTGCTACTAATAAATCTCCTGTAATACCATTTCCTGGTGCATCGTTTCCTTTTCCAGTAACTTTAAGTTGCATACCATCTACAACTCCTGCTGGAATTTTAACAGAGATTGTTTCTTCGTTTACAATTAAACCTTGACCATCTGCGCCAGCTGGTTTTTTGTCTATAGTTTGTCCAGCTCCACCACAAGTAGTACATGGACTTGCTGTTTGCATACGACCTAAAATGGTATTTGTAACTCTGGTAACTTGACCAGATCCATTACATGTTCCACAGGTTTTGTATGTTGTACCTTCGGCTTGAATTTTACGTTTTACTTTTATTTTTTTCTCTACACCGTTAGCAATCTCTTCTAGTGTTAATTTTACACGAATACGCAAGTTACTTCCTTTAACACGACGTTGTTGTTGGCCGCCAAAACCACCACCTCCAAAACCAGAGAAACCTCCTCCTCCACCTCCAAAAATGTCTCCAAATTGGCTAAATATGTCATCCATATTCATACCACCTCTTCCACCACCACCAAAACCACCACCACCTTCAAAGGCTTGGTGACCAAACTGGTCGTAACGTGATTTTTTATTATCGTCACTTAAAACTTCGTAAGCTTCGGCAGCTTCTTTAAATTTAGATTCTGCAGTTGCATCATCTGGATTTTTATCTGGATGAAACTCTATCGCTTTCTTTCTGTATGCCTTTTTTATTTCGGCAGCTGTTGCGCTTTTGCTAATTCCTAATGTTTGGTAATAATCTGCTTTTGCCATGTTTTTTGTTAGCTGTTAGCTATTTGCTCTTGGCTTTTAGCTAATGATATTATATTTAATTTATTGTCCGATAACTACTTTTGGAAAGCGAATTACTGTTTCGCCAAGCTTGTAACCTTTTTCAACAACATCTATAATTTTTCCTTTTAATTTTTTATTTGGTGCAGGAACTTGCGTAATAGCTTGATGAATTTCAGAATCGAAAACATCTCCTTTTTTCACTTCCATTGCTGCTAATCCTTTTTGACTTAATGTAGTTAATAGCTTTTGGTATATTAATACAACACCTTTTCTTAACTCCTCTGCTTCTTTATCGTCTTCGATGTGCAATAAAGCACGTTCGAAGTCGTCTAAAACAGGTAACATTGACACCATGACATCTTTACTCGCTGTTTTAAATAGCTCAATGCGCTCTTTAGAGGTACGTTTTTTATAATTTTCGAATTCGGCAAACAGCCTTAAAAACTTATCTTTTTCTTGACTTAACTCTTGATTAAGCTTGTCTTCGGTAGATAATTCTTCAACTTCAATAGTTTCTTCGTTTGTTGTAGCCTCTACTTGCTCTTCGATTATATCTTCTTTATTGTCTTTTGCTTTGCTCATTTGTGTATTGGTTTTAATACCTTTTAAGTTTGGCAAAAGTACTGCCATTATTGTGAAAATGCCAAAATGTCATTATTTTTTTTTAGCTATTAGTTTTCTCTTCATTTAAAAAAAATCATCAATACTATGTCATAAAATTTTTAAGAAAAAATTAAGTACTTTCCATGGTGTATTGTTTTACTTTTGTAAAATAACCATTAATAACATTTAAAATGAAAAAACAAGTATTAAATATTTTCACAGTATTAGCCATAGGACTTGCTGTTGTAAGTTGTAAAAATGAAAAAGGAGCAGAAACTACAGATGCTAAAGAAGTTGAGGTTGTTGTTGCTGAGGCGACTTATAGAGCAGTTGCTGCAGAGTCTATGATTATGTGGAAAGCTAATAAACTAGTTGGTGGGCATGAAGGTACTATTAACGTATCTAATGGTGTTGCAAAAATGAAAGGTGATGCTTTAGTTGGTGGAAATTTTATATTTGATATTGCTACACTAAAGAATACAGATATGGAACAAGCTGGTGGAAGAGCAAAATTAGAAGGACATTTAAAAGGTGTTGACTTTTTTGATGCTGAAAAATTCCCGAATGCAGCATTCGAAATCACAAGTGTAGAAGGTAATAAAGTAAGCGGAAACTTAATGATGAAAGGTATTAAGAAAAACGTAACTTTTGATGCAGTAGTAACGACTACTGAAAACAAAATGACTATTACAAGTGAAGCTTTTATGATTGATCGTACAGAATGGAATATTATGTTTCACTCAGGTAAATCTACAACTGCTGCAGAATTAGGTGATAAATTGATTAAAGATAATGTTGAAATTAAAATCTCTATTAATGCTGTAAAAGCTTAATTAGATTTCTTTTTATACTATTGAAAAGCCACTTCGTAAGATGTGGCTTTTTTGTTTTTTTTTGAATGATTTGGTACTACTCCATTATAAACACCTTTTGTTTGCATTCAAAACTAGCAAAAAAATATGGTGGTTTTTGCTGCATGATAGCTATTGTGTTTCTAGAAAAAAACAAAAACCTGCTCTAATCAACAAATACATCCTTAATTTCTACTAAAACTCACAAAATGTTTTATCTTTTATCTAGAATTAAAGGAATAGAAGATGATTTATAATTCTATAACCTGAAGATTACGCCATCGTATTTTAGTAACATTAGCTCCATGAACTTGTAAGGCTATACTTCCTTTACTATCACCTATTTTTTTATCTATAATAGTTGCCATTTGAGAGCCGTTAAGCCATGAGGTTAGCTTATTGTTCTCTAACCGAATTTTCATTTGATTCCATTCTTTCATCTTGATATTTTTGTCTTTCTCTGGATCTGGTTTAACTAGCCAACCTCGATCGTAATAGTTAATTCCTCCTGCACTATGGCCAGGAGGAGCAATCTCAATTTGAAAACCTTTAATCTTACTACCATCTATGGTTGAATGAACAAAAATCCCACTATTTCCATTTTTTTCTTGTTTAAAATCTAGGGTTAGTTCAAAATTCTTATAGTGCTTATCTGTAATTAAATAACCGAAAGAATTATCTGGTCCATTTTCACAAACCAATTGTCCAGTCTCTACATACCATTTTTCGGTACCATAAATTGTCCAGCCACTTAAATCCTTTCCGTTAAACAAAGATGTTGTTTTTGATAAATTTTTGGTTTTTTCTAAAGAAGTCTTACAGGATGAAACAAAAACCATCATTATAAATATTAAAATTCCTTTTTTCATTTTTTATTAAATTAAAAAAAACATTATGCTTTAATTTTAAAATTAAACATTTTAAAAACAATTATTCTAATGTCCTAAATGTATTTAAAGACGTTAAGTAAAATAATTTAAACCAACTCCACTAAAGCCTTATCCAAATTAACATACTTAAACTCAAAACCAGTTTGTTCAATTTTTTTAGAGCTTACACGTTGGCTTTCAAAAAGTATAATATGCATTTCACCTAAAATAAGTTTCAGTACAAATTTTGGAATATTTGGTAATATTAAAGTTTTTTTAAGCTGCTTTGCTATTACTTTAGTAATGGTTTGGTTTGTTGCAGGATTTGGTGCTACTCCATTATAAACACCTTCTAATTTATGTTCTAAAACGTGTAGAAATACATTTGCTAAATCCTCTAAATGAATCCACGACATCCATTGTTTTCCAGTTCCCATTGCTGCTCCTGCACCAAGCTTGATTGGTTTTGATAATTCTGGATAGGCTCCTCCTTTTTTAGAAAACACAATACCTATTCTTACTTTAGAAACCGTAATATTTAGAGTTTTAAAAGTATCTACTACTTGTTCCCATTCTTGTACTACTCTACCAAGAAAAGAGGTACTAATTTTTTCTTCGGCTTCTGTATAATAATTGGTAAGAGAATCTGGATAGTAACCAATGGCACTTGCAGAGATTATTTGCTTTATATTATTTGGGTTATTTTTTACTGTTTCATGCAACAAAGCTGTGGTTTCTAACCTACTGTCTATAATAGATTGCTTGTGTGCTTTGGTCCAACGTTTAGAAATACTTGCACCAACTAAATGTATAATAGCATCAACATCCTTAATACAATTAACATCTATTTCTGCATCACTAGGATTCCAATAGAATCCTTGATAATTAGAATCGTTTTTTATTTTAGATTTACTGGTTGTTAAGTAATTTACTGCAATACCTTTTGCATGGCAGTTTTTTACAATCTCGTTTCCTATTAATCCTGTTGCTCCTGTAATAAGTACACGCATTTCTTTTTTTTATAAAAATACGCTTTAGTACTTACTTAGTTTTTAGATTTAAGTAGTATTTAACAGAAATTATCTAGTATTATAATTGTGAGATTCTAATGTTTTACTTACCAAGAATAACAAAAAACATTTTGAGTTCTTAATTGAATGTGATTTTTTGTCACTTCGGGCGAATAGTAGAGGCACAAAACCACTTGTATCGAGAAGCATTTTGTATTAAAAAACTTTTAAAATAGGAGCTTCTCGATACAATTCCTCATCCTTAAGAATCACTCGAAGTGACAAAAACAATAAAAAGTAACATTAAAAAATTATTCTTTTACAGCACGTAACATGTGTCGTTTTCCAGGAGGACCTTCTACTTTAGAAACTATAAATCCTACAGAAATCATTGCTCGTCTAGCATGACCTTGTGCACAATATGTTACCAAAACACCATTAGGTTTCATGGCTTTATACATGTTTTTAAAAATAGCTTCTGTCCATAATTCTGGCTGCACACGTGGACCAAAAGCATCAAAATAAATAACATCAAATTGGTTTTCGTCTTTAATATCTAAAAACTGTTTCTGTTGTTTTGTTAATTTAAAGTTTTTAGAAATTTTAACTTCAGCTTCCCATTTACAAGTATGAATGGCTTGAAAAACGGTTTCATATTCTAATGTTTCAGTATAATTTAAGGCTTGTAATTCTTCATTCGAAATAGGGAAACCTTCAACACCTATATAACTACAATTTAGGTTTAACTCTTCAGCTTTAATTGCAGTTAAAAAAGCATTTAAACCTGTACCAAAGCCTATTTCTAAAACAGAAATTTGAGACTGTTTTACATATCCTTCCGAAGCACAAAAAAAAGCTAAACCATGTTTTAAATAAACATGCTTAGCTTCTTGTATTGCTCCATGTGTAGAATGATATTGCTCGTTCCACTCTGGAATATGGATGGTTTTAGAGCCATCCTTTGTTGTCATTATTTCGCGTTTCAAAACTATACCATTTTAATTATTCTTTTAATAAAACACCATCTGCCTCGAAAGAATAGGTACGCTTTGGCTTTGTAATAGCTGCTATTGCTTCTGCTGTTTCTCCTCCATCTTCTGCATAATGTCTTTGCTCGTCTACAGAAACTTCTTTAACATAAGCTTTACCATTTACAATAACCTCTTTACCTTTAATGTCTTTAGGCATAAAGAAACCGTAGTCTTTAAACTTAACCATAACTTGTTCGCCATTTTCTAGATTTAATTTCATCCAGCAGCCTTTTGCTTGGCATACCTCGTCTACTTTAGCAACCATTTTACTATTTATACTGTCACCAGCATTCATTACTTTATAATGCTCTGCCATAGATTTTACAGCCACTGCATCATCTGCTATAATTTCTTCTCCAAAAGATTTGTAGTTTACTGCCATTTCTTTAGACACTTCAACAACTTCTACTTTTTGCTCTTCTTTACAAGCCATGAAGCTTAAAACCATTGCTAATACTAAAATATAATTTTTCATTATTACTTTTTTAAATTAAATAAATTTCTACTGCTACAAAGATAGTATTTTAAGATGAAATTATAATTTACTAGTTCTTAATACTGTATTTTTGCAAAAGATTAAAACCTGATATTTTCATGGGAAAGATAACCAAAGAACAAATAGAAATAACAAAAGTAAGCACCTCTAGAATTGAGAGTATAGATTTTGACAATCTTGCTTTTGGACAAGTGTTTTCAGACCACATGCTAACATGTGACTACAAAGATGGACAATGGCAGATGCCAAAAATAGAGCCATATGCTCCAGTTAGCTTAATGCCATCTGCAAAGATTTTTCATTATGGTCAATCTATTTTTGAAGGGATGAAAGCTTACAAGGACACTACTAATAATGTGTTTTTATTTCGCCCAATGGAAAATGTAAAACGTTTAAATATTTCTGCCAAACGTTTAGCTATTCCAGAAATTCCTGAAGATTATTTTATGGAAGGTCTAAAGGCACTTTTAAATATAGAAAAAGATTGGATTCCTACTAAAGAAGGAAGTTCTCTCTATTTAAGACCATTTATTTTTGCAACTGGAGAAGGATTTCATGCCTCGCCTGCAGACGAATATAAATTTATTATAGCTTGTGCACCTTCTGGACCTTACTTCTCTGGAGACGTGAAAGTTTTAATTGAAGAGAAATATTCTCGTTCTGCAAATGGTGGTGTTGGTTTCGCAAAAGCTGGTGGTAATTATGCTGGACAATTTTACCCAACACAATTAGCTAAAGATAAAGGCTACCAACAAGTAATCTGGACAGACGATACGTCTCACGAATACATAGAAGAAGCTGGAGCAATGAACGTTTTTGTGCGTATTAACGATACTTTAGTAACCTCACCAGTAAGTGATAGAATTCTTGATGGTGTTACACGAAAAAGTATTTTAGATATCGCTAAAGCGGAAGGTATAAATACCGAAGTAAGAAAAATTAAAGTAAGTGAACTTATTGAAGCTGCCAAAAAAGGAAGCCTAAAAGAAATTTTTGGAGCTGGAACTGCTGCAGTAATTTCTCCTATTTCTGGTTTTGGATTTAGAGATACAGATTTCGATTTACCAAAATTAGAAGACACTTTTGCTACAAAATTAAAAAATAGAATAGTAGAAATACAAACTAATAAAACCGAAGATCCTTTTGGTTGGAGAGTTAAAGTCTAGTTTTTAGTAAACAGTCACAGGCAACAGTATCACTCAAGCGTAAACAAATTAAGTTTGCACTAAACAGTATCATTCGAGTCTAAAAAAATAATAGATATTAAAAAAAAAATCAGCCAAAGGCTGATTTTTTTTTTACTGTTTACTGAGACCGAGACTGAGACCGAAGACTAAAAACTACTTCCCAAGTATCTCAGCAATATTTGGCTTAAAGTAATTTGGCCCTTTTAAAACCTTACCATCTTCTCTGTAAATAGGTTGTCCATCTGCTCCTAATTTACTCATATTACTACGTTGTATTTCGTTAAATACTTCTTCAATTTTATGTTGCATACCATGCTCTATAATAGTGCCACATAAAATATAAAGCATATCTCCCAATGCATCTGCAACCTCAACTAAATCGTTATTATTTGCGGCTTCTAAATATTCTTCATTTTCCTCTTGCATTAAATTAAAACGCAACGTGTTTTTAGGTTTTCCTAAATCTGCTTTTGGAGACTCTAAGTGTCCTATTTTAAATGCGGTATGAAATGCTTTGACTGCTTCTATTTTATTTTTCATTGAAATCGGTTTTTACTGCTAGTATTCATTATTTTTGCGTAAAAATAATCATATGTTTAGTACAGGTCAATTAATCTTTGCCATTTGTTTTGCAGTAGTATTTATTCTAGCATTAATTTACACCTATAGAAAAGACCTAAAACTACATAAACAGTATTACAAAGGGACTATTTGGGTGCTAATTGCCTTCATTTCTTTTATTGGTCTTATTGCTGCTATTAAATTTGTTTTCAAATAAGAAACCCTCTCTTTTTTAGCAATTATTTTATTTTATTCTTTAATTTTGTACTTCAACTAAACCTACTATAATTATGAAGTATTTTAAAATCGCTAAAAATTTATCTATCTTTTTACTATCTATTTCTTTGTACTCGCAAAGTTATACAGGACTTGCAACCGATAATTTTTCTGGTATTCATGGCTTATTATCTAATCCTGCAAATGTTGTGGATTCTAGAATGCGAACAGATGTTAATATCGCTTCTGCTAGTGCTTTTTTAGGAAGTGACTATTTTGGATTAAGCCTAAAAGACATATTTAGAGATGATATTGATTTTGATCAAGTTACTCGTTTTCCAAAAGACAAAAATAATTTCTTTACAACAATAGATATTATGGGTCCTTCATTTATGTTTAATTTAAATAAAACCAACAGTATTGGTTTAATAACAAGAGTAAGAGGTATTAATAATATAAATAACCTAAACGGAAATCTTTTTGAAAGTATTGAAGAAGGTTTTGACGAAGATCAAGATTACACATTTAACTCTGAAGATCTTACTTCAACAGCTCATATTTGGGCTGAAGTTGGCATAACTTATGGTCGCGTATTATACAATGAAGCAGATCATTTTCTTAAAGCTGGAATTACACTTAAATTACTTCAAGGTGGTGGAGCAAATTTTATTAACTCTCCAGGACTTTCTGGTAGTTATGACGCATCTGCACAAACTCTAGCAACTACTGGATCTCTAAATTATGGTGCTTCGGAAGCATTCGATAGTAATGATTCATCCGATTTTAATAATTTAAGTACTGGTTTTGGTGCAGATATTGGTTTTATTTATGAGTGGAGAAAAGGTAACACAAGTAGTGCACAAGCTGATAACAAATATTTACTAAAATTAGGTTTATCTATAACAGATATTGGTTCTATAAACTACAAAAACAGTACGTTTTCAAATTACGACCTAAATAATACAGTATCAAGCACAACTAATTTTAATGATACAGACGATTTTTTAGATGATAATTACTCTTTTACTGAAACTAGAACAACTGCAAAAATAAAATTACCAACTGCTATAAACTTAAGTGCAGATTACCATTTAAACAACAAAATATATGTAAGTTTATTATCTTCTTTTTCTTTAATAAAAAGCAATACAGAGCTATCTAATAAAATTAATAATTCTGTAACAATAGCTCCAAGATTAGAAACAAAATGGTTTAGTTTTTATTCTCCAATAAGCTTTAGACAGTATGATGATTTTGCTTGGGGAGCAGGTATAAGATTTGGACCATTAACTGTTGGATCTGGTTCTATTTTAACCAATCTAATATCAGACACTTCAAAAACTGCGGATGTGTTTTTTGGATTAAAGGTTCCTATTTATCAAAAAAAATAATTAAAAGCCTTCATCTTAACAAAATGAAGGCTTTTTAATTTAAAAGGAAATCACTTTTCAAAACCAACAAACACTTATTTTAACATATTATAATTTGATTATCTTTGGTATAATAAAAGCATGAAATCCCTCAGAAAATGAAATATATTAAATACATATTCTTTTTATTACTTATCGCAATAATTGCAATATCTATTTATATCGCTGTTCAGCCTAGTGAGTTTTCTGTAACAAGAACACGAACTATCAACGCACCTGCTGCAGTTATTTATAACAATGTTAACGATTATAAAAACTGGGCTTCATGGTCTTCTTGGGTAGAAAAAGATCCAGATATGAAAATTACTTTACCAGAATTAACCAAAGGCGAAGGCTCTAGTTATACTTGGGAAGATAAAGATGGTATTGGCACAATGAAAACCATAGAAACCAACCAAAACAAATCTATTACACAGGTTATGCAATTTAGCGATTTTCCGTCGTCTTATGTGTCATGGAAGTTTAATCCAAATGCAAATGGCTCTACAGATGTAACATGGAACATTATGGGAAAAAATTTACCATTTGGCTTTAAAGCATTTGCTGCTTTTATGGGAGGAATGGAAAAACAAATTGGACCAGAATACGAACGTAGTTTAGAAAAACTTAGTGAGGTTGTTCTTTTAGATATGAAAAAATACAGCATTGTAGTAGATAAAGAAACAACACAACATAGTGGTGGTTTTTACATCTATAACACTGCAGCTACAACTTTTGAAGCTTTTAAAGGTAAAATGGCTTCAATGCTTCCTGAGGTTATTGCTTACGCTCAAAAAAACAATATTACTATGTCTGGCGCGCCTTATGTTCTATATCACAAATGGGATAAAGAAAATAATACTATCATGTTTTCTTGCTGTGTGCCAACAACTGCAAAAGCTACTACAGAAGGAGATATTTTAACAGGACAACTACCTCCATTTAAAGCTGTAAAAACAACACTTAATGGAGATTACAGTAATCTTGAAAAAACTTGGGAGAAAGCAATGAAAGCAATAACAGAAAGTGGTTTAGAACAAGAAGAAAATGGACCAACTATTGAAGCTTATTTAAATTCACCAATGAACACGCCAAATCCAGCAGACTTAAAAACCGAAATTTACATAGCTGTAAAATAGATTATGAAGAATATACTCCTAGTATTTATTGGTGGTGGTTTTGGTAGTGTATTACGCTATATTTTAGGGAAGTTTTTAAACAACTCTGAAAACAGGATACCTTATGGCACTTTTGCTGCAAACATTCTAGGAAGTTTACTTATTGGTGTTATTTTAGGTTTAGCCCTTAAAAATAATACGCTAACTCAAAATCACACATTATTATTAGCAACAGGTTTTTGTGGTGGTTTTACCACTTTTTCAACCTTTGCTTACGAAAACCATGCGTTTTTAAAAGCTGGAGATTTTACTAGCTTTGCCATTTACACAATAGCTAGTTTTGTTCTTGGCTTTTTAGCCGTTTTTGGTGGCTTGTATTTGGCTAAGAGTTTTTAATGCTTACCATAAGCCTTTACTCCTGCCTCTACTCTAACATCTAAAGAATTTTCTAAAGGCACAACTGGACATGAATATCTTGGACTATAAGCACAATATGGATTGTAAGCTTCATTAAAGTTTAAAACCATAGTATCACCTTCTGGTAAACTAGTATCTAAATAACGTCCTCCTCCATAACTGTCTTCTCCATTAGTTTCATCTATAAAAGGCAAAAACAAATGGTCCTCGTAGCCTTCACGTTTTACGAGTTCTATATTTTGGTAAATATTTAATTTACAAGCTACACCTTTTAATGCAAAAGACAATTCACCATACTTTACATACATTGGTTTACGATCTGTAGTTGTTGGCATTTCAAAAGGTGTTTCGTTTAATGTTCTTTTAAAATTTGCATTAACAACGTAAGTGGAATCGAATTTAAAAAAATCTAATGCTCTAAATGTTTTTCTGTCTTTTTCTGTTAAAGGCGATTTTAAAGCTTCTTTAAACTTAGCGTTTTGCTCTTTTTGGTATGGTGTATCTCCTAGAAGTGGTTGTTTATTTTGGGCACAACTTAAAACTGAAACTAATAACACTAAAAGTAAAATATGTTTTTTCATAATAGATTAAGCTTCTTTTTTTATTAGTTATTAGGATTGAATGATGGATTTAAACTAGGGCTCATATTAGATTTGTAAGATTGTAATAAATCTGAAGACAACGCATCAAAAGTTTTAGCTTCAGACAATGTTTTTATTTTGTCGGGATCAAAACGACCTTGCAAATAAAATGCAGTAGCTTCTTTCTCGTCAATATTAAAAAGAATAACATCTGTTAGTACATTTCCATTTTCTTTAACCGAAATAATACGCGTGTTATTAACCCCGTTTTGCCTAAACATATCTAAATAACCAGCGTTTGTAACCGCATTTATTTCTGTAATTATTTGTTGTCTTCGTAAAGTAGAAACGTTATTCAATTTAATATATTTTACATCTTGAAGATTGCCAACAACACTTTTAGTTTCTTGAGAAACCGAACTTAAAAGTGCTTTCATAACATTAGGCACTTGAAAAGAAGTTGCACCTAAATCTGTTTTATGCGTATTATAAAACCCTTGAAACGATGCGCTTCCGCAGGAAAACAAAAGAGCACAACTAGCAATTAATAAAGCGAATTTTTTCATATTTAATTAGTCTTTTTACTTTTCAAAAATACAACTTAAAAAAAATTTATGTAGCTTTGGGCTATCAAAAGATAAAAAATGAATTTAGTCATTACATATTATAAGCAACAATGTACCTCTTGTAGAGATACAGATTGGGCTACTTATATTTTATGATGATGTAAATATCAATTAATACAATATTAAAAGTCCAACTTCGAAGTTGGACTTTTTTATTTTGACGATAGTCGTCTTTAAATAGTTCACTTGTATGGCATAGAAAGATTAAAAATTAAACCAACCAAACCATGAAAAAACTATACGCTAATTATATTGAATCCTTTACAGGACTTTCTAAAGAAATTTGGTATCTCTCACTAATAAGCTTGGTGAATAGAGCTGGCACTATGGTTATTCCTTTTTTGTCATTGTACCTTAAAAAAGATTTAGATTATAGTTTTGACGATATTAGTTGGATTTTAGCATGCTTTGGTATTGGTTCGGTTATTGGATCTTGGCTTGGTGGAAAACTCACAGATATATTCGGGTTTTACAAAGTAATGGTTACTAGTCTATTTTTAACTGGCTTTTGTTTTATTGGGTTACAATATCTTAATTCTTTTTGGGAACTTTGCATTGGTATATTAATAACCATGTCTGTTGCAGACAGCTTTAGGCCTGCCATTTTTGTAGCAATAAAAGCATATAGCAAACCTGAAAACAGAACAAGATCTATAGGTTTATTAAGATTAGCAATAAACGCAGGCATGGGAATTGGCCCAACACTTGCAGGAATTATAATTGTTACTCAAGGCTATGGCCTTCTATTTTGGATTGATGGCACAACCTGTATTGCAGCCATAATTCTATTTTGTTTTTTAGTAAAAGAACCCTTAATAAAGTCTTCTAAAAAAAGTGATGAATACAAGAATCTTGATAAAAATAGCGTGTATAAAGATGTATCCTTTTGGATTCACTCTGTAATATGCTTTCTCTTTGGAATGGGCTTTTTTCAATTGATTTCTTCTCTGCCATTGTATTTTAATGAGGTCTTTAAACTAAACGAATTTAAAATAGGAATACTAATGCTTATTAATGTTTTAGTGATTGTTATTTTTGAAATGCCTTTACTTAACTACATAGAAAAAAAATCTATACAAGTAACAAAACTCATTGCAATGGCTTGTTTATTATTATGTTTAAGTTTTTTTATACTTTATCAAAATTTTTGGATTGGTATTTTATTGATAAGTATAACACTATTAACGCTTAGTGAAATGTTAGGGTTTCCTTATACCAATAAATTTGCATTATCACGTGCAAAAGAAGGTTTAGAAGGAAGTTATATGGCAATGTACTCCGTGTCTTTTTCTTTAGCGCATATATTTAGCCCAAAAATTGGTTTAAGCATAATCTATAATTATGGCTACCAAGTTAATTGGCTCGTTACAGCTGGTTATGGATTATTAGGCGTTATTCTAACTTTTTGGTTATTAAATAGAGTAAAAAAAGAAACAATGTAAACAGATATTTTTTAAAGCTGAAGAAACCAGAAAACACCTTAGCGCAAATAACTACTCTAATACAGAAAACTCAATATTAGAATCGTTAAAAACAGTATGTGTTTGGTTTTTAAAATCTGCTGCTTTAGCTTTATAGATATTTGGCACAAAGGTTTGCGGATTTAAATCTATAAGCGGAAACCAAGTACTCTGCACTTGAATTTGCAATTTATGTCCTGCTTTTATAGTATGAAAT
>NZ_JALZVX010000036.1 GCF_023299985.1 Lacinutrix sp.
AACATGTAATCCTGCTCCAGATGGATAAGGAAACATGTCCAAAACGTAATATTTTGGTTTGTCACAAGTATTTGAGGCTTTAAACGTTTGGTTTTCTGCCCAATATTTTTGCCATTTGGCTTCTATGTCGTTAAAATGGTATTGCATACTCTTGTTTTTCCACTATTTAAAGTGCAAATTTAAACTTATTATAAGATTGTTAAAACTTTAAGCGTTGTAAAACTTGAGAATGTAATTTCTTTTTTATTTTTACAAAGTAAACTAAACTCTATTTATGAGCTCATCTTTTGAAAAATACCAAAAACGTCGTTTAATTTCTTCATACTTTTCTGTAGTTTTAAGTATTGGACTGGTCTTGTTTTTACTTGGTTTATTGGGGCTTTTGGTGTTAAATGCTAAAAAAGTAGCAGATCATTTTAAGGAGCAAGTTACCGTTACTGTTTTTTTAAAAGATGCTGCTAAAACTGTTGAAATAAAACAACTAGAAAAAAGCTTAGCAATGGCAGATTATGTAAAATCTACAACTTTTGTGTCTAAAGAAGAAGCTGCCGAGTTTATGAAAGCCGAAAGTGGTGAAGATTTTATGGACTTTTTAGGTGATAATCCACTAAAAAATTCGATTGATGTAAACTTAAAAGCTGACTTTGTAACTTCTGAAAAACTCCAAATTATTGCAGATGAAGCCTTAACTAAAAACTTTGTAGAGGAAGTAAGTTACGATAACGACTTAGTTAACCTAATGAATGATAACGTTAAAAAAATTAGTTTCTGGGTCTTATTATTAAGTGCTCTATTTACATTAATTGCAGTACTTTTAATAAACAGTTCTATTAGATTAGCAGTTTACTCTAAGCGTTTTACAATTAAAACCATGCAAATGGTTGGTGCAACAAAGCGTTTTATTAGAAAGCCTTTTATTTTTAGAAGTGTAAAACTTGGCATTATTGGAGCCATTTTAGCACTTATAGCTATGACTTTTATACTTTACTTTTTTGATAAAACTTTCCCAGAATTAGAGTTATTAAGTAAACCTATTCTTATTATTGGCCTTTTTGTTTTCGTTTTTTTACTTGGCATCTTTATTACTTGGATCTCTACATTTTTCGCTACGCAACGTTTTTTAAATTTAAACACAGATAAGCTTTACTATTAATAAAGACTAGTGCTTTAGTTAAATATCTAACCTCTCAAGTTTAACATTCTTTAACTTAGAACTTAACAATATTTAAGAAAGTTTGAGGTTATATTTACATATCTAAAAAACACTTATTGACTGTACCATTACTTTTTATTAATTCCTCAATTTAAAAATTATGAAACGAGTAACATTTGTACTTATAGGTGTCGTAGCAATTACAGCATTTGTATTGCTATCGCAAAAGCAAATAGAAGATAGATCTATTAAGATTGTTAAGGTAGACACTAATAAACATTACAAAAAAGGAATTTACGATTAAGCATTTGAATTTATCGAAAAACATAAAAAAGGGATTAGCACTATTTATTACAATTATTGTAATCTTATGGGTTGTTTTCTTATGCTATCGTTTAATTTTTATAATTTAAAGTAAATATTCAAACTGAAAATAATTTAAATTCATTAAAAGCAAAAGTTTTAAATAAAATCTTTACTTTGCAATTAACTAAAAGTGTTTAGTTGTAAAAATATTGAAATTAAATCTACATAAAGTGGGAGAACAAAAACGCAAAAAAATCGGTTCGGAAAATAAAGGTGAATTTATCTTTGGAAAACGAAACTACAAATTTATGTTTATTGGTCTAGCCTTTATTGTTATTGGCTTTATTTTAATGTCTGGTGGAGGAAACGACGATCCAACTGTATTTAACGAAGACATATTTCACTGGAGACGTATTAGATTAGCACCAGCTTTTGTTCTTATTGGTTTTGGTATTCAGATTTATGCAATTTTAACACGTAAGGAAAATTCCGATTCTAAAAAATAACCTCAAAACTCTTATTGGTCAATCAATTTTGATATTTTTACCGAATGAATATTATTGATTCCATCATTTTAGGCATTATTCAAGGACTTACAGAATTTCTTCCTGTGTCTTCTAGTGGACATTTAGAATTAGGTAAAGCCATTCTTGGTAATAATTCTATTCCTGAAGAAAGCCTAACATTTACAGTCGTTTTACATTTTGCAACTGCATTAAGTACCATTTTTATTTTTAGAAAAGATATTTTAGACATTATTAAAGGTTTATTTAAACCTGGTATTAATGAAGACCAGCGTTTTGCTGGAAAAATAATAGTATCCATGATTCCTGCAGTTTTAGTTGGTCTTTTTTTTGAAGAACAGCTTGAACAATTATTTGGCGGAAACATTATGCTTGTTGGTTGTATGCTTTTAGTTACAGCTCTGCTATTATTTCTGGCAGACAAAGCAAAAAACACACAAAAAAAAGTGAATTTTAAAAATGCGCTTATTATAGGAATCTCTCAAGCTATTGCTATGCTTCCTGGAATTTCTAGAAGTGGCGCAACAATATCAACTTCGGTTTTATTAGGTAATGATAAAACAAAAGCTGCACGCTTTTCATTTTTAATGGTTGTACCACTTATTTTTGGTAAAATTGCTAAAGATGTTTTAGGTGGAGAATTATCCCTCGAAAACCAAAATATTACTGCTTTAGGAGCCGGTTTTATAGCTGCTTTTATCTCTGGTTTGTTTGCTTGTACTTGGATGATTGCTTTAGTAAAGAAAAGCAAGTTATCTTACTTCGCTATTTACTGTGTAATCGTTGGATTGATTGCTATTGTTTTTTCACTTTTAAATTAAAATAATGACCGTCGAAGATTACCAAACTGGACAAGTTTTATTAATAGATAAACCATTAAACTGGACCTCTTTTCAAGTAGTAAATAAACTACGTTGGGAAATACGTCAAGCTTTTAGTATTAAGAAAATAAAAGTTGGTCATGCAGGCACTTTAGATCCTTTAGCTACTGGGTTGTTAATTATTTGTACTGGAAAAATGACGAAACAAATAGACACGTTTCAAGGTCAAATTAAAGAATACACAGGAACTATTGTTTTGGGTGGTACAACACCTTCTTTCGATTTAGAAACTGAGATAAACGAAACATTTCCTACTGAGCATATTACCGAAGATTTAATACATAATACTACAAAACAATTTGTTGGTGAAATAGACCAGTTTCCACCTATATTTTCGGCATTAAAAAAAGACGGAAAACGTTTGTATGAATACGCAAGAGCAGGAGAGGCTGTTGAAATGAAATCGCGTAAAATCACTATAAATAGCTTCGAAATCACTAAAATTGATGACAACTTCATCGATTTTAGAGTTATTTGTAGCAAAGGTACTTATATTCGTTCTCTAGCAAACGACTTCGGAAAAGCCTTAAACTCTGGTGGACATCTTTCAGTTTTAAGACGCACAAAAATTGGGAATTTTAATGTTGAAAAAGCACTTTCAATAGAAGGATTTATTGCAGCTTTACCATCAAAAGTGGACTAATATTTATAAAAACATGCTTTAGAATAAGCAAAATAGGCTCGTTTTAATACTTTTAATAAGCATTCGCTAATTGAAACGACTACTCTTTAATTTTAAAGGAAAGCTTTATACATTGTCATTTCGAGTGATTTTTGTAGTATTAAAAATTGCAATAAGAAATAATCTCTAATTAACACTTAAAGTAAAATAGTTCTTGATACAAAATTCTTAGGATAAGAATTTCACTCGAATAGACAACTTTTTATAGTAAACTTACCAAATCACTAATAGCATTTTGGCCTTTATTCTTATTGTACCAACCTTGTAAATCTTCCTTAAACTCTGGTGTTAATTTACCGTGTTCGGCTTTATAATCATTAACTAGTTTAGTTGCTTCACTTGGTCTTGGTCCAAAAGTATTTATTACTGTTTTGGTATTATTATCAATCATTATTAACTTAGGAATAGCTTGTCCTCCATTAGTTAAAAACTGATTCATTAATACTTGATTTTCGTCTCTAAGCAGTACTTTAAAGTTTATTCCTTTATTTAAATCTGCAACTTTATTCATTACAGGCATTAAATGCGCAGCATCTCCACACCAACTCTCGGTTAATACAATCCATGTTTGGTTTACACTAGATTTTGAAACTGTTTCTTGTACTACTTCACTAACTTTCACTGTTTTATCCCAACGCTTCATACGTTTGTCGTTAAGCATTGTGTAGTTCGCTAAAGCTTCCGTTTTTTCGTTTCCTGTTGTAGATTCTTTTGTCACCAGATCCTTAACTAAATTTCTATAGTCTTGATAACTGATAGCGTTTTCTAAACTATCATTTATTATATTTTCTAAATCTGTGTTTTGTAGTGTTTTCATAATGTAAAAATACTGTAATTAATTATTTATTTAAGTAACAGTTATTACATTAGTAGCATAAATTTAAAATCCTTACAGCCTACAAAAGGCATTAAATAAAATAGATATGACAAAACATAAATGTGCTTGGTGTATTGGTGATGAATTATACGAAGCGTACCACGATAATGAATGGGGAGTTCCAGTTTATAACGACCATGAACTCTTCGAGTTTTTAGTATTAGAAACCTTTCAGGCTGGTTTAAGTTGGATTACTATTTTACGTAAACGCGAGAATTTTAGATTGGCTTTGGACTTCTTCGATTATAAAAAAATTGCAAACTACAACGACGATAAAAAAGCAGAATTACTACAAAATGCTGGTATTATTAGAAATAAATTAAAAGTGAATGCAACAGTTACCAATGCACAAGTCTTTATTAAAGTTCAAGAAGAATTTGGGAGTTTTAGTAAATATATTTGGGCTTTTGTAGATGAAAGATCTATAAAAAACAAAGTACAACATTATAAAGAAGCTCCTGCAAACACACCTTTAAGTGATGCTTTGAGTAAAGACTTGAAAAAACGAGGCTTTAAATTTGTTGGAAGTACAGTAATGTATGCATTTATGCAAGCCACTGGAATGGTTAATGATCATGAAGTTGGATGTTTTAGGTATAATGAGGTTTAGAAGTGAAGTGTCAGTTCGAGTGACATTATTTTTAGAATTTTGTATCAAGAACCATTCAATAGAAAACAATATAGCTTCTCGAAGCTATTTAGCTTAAATAACATAAAAATTCTTATACTTCGAAATCACTCGAAGTGACAAGGTCTACTTTAAATACTCAATAAACTTATCTCTAGAAATTTCCTGTGCTCCTAAACTTTCCAAATGATTAGTATGCATTTGGCAATCAATAAGTTTATAATCTGTATTTTGAATAAAAGCTATAAATGCAGCCTTGCTTGCATTGCTTTGCTTAGCAAACATGCTTTCTCCACAAAAAACACCATTGTTTAAATCTACACCATAAAAGCCACCTACAAGTACGTTGTTTTTCCAAACCTCAATAGACTTTGCAGCACCTTGCGCGTGCAATTTGCAGTAAGCATCTATCATATTATTTGTAATCCAGGTTCCTGCTTGACCATTGCGTTTTGCTTTTGCACACTCGGTAATTACAGACTTAAAGTCTTTATTAATTGTAATTTCGTAATCACAATTTCTAAGAAATTGAGTCATGCTCTTAGACACTTTTAAATCTTTAGGAAAGAGCACAAATCTTGGATCTGGCGACCACCATAAAATAACTTGGTCTTCATTAAACCAAGGGAATATTCCCTTTTTATAAGCTAATAGCAAACGTTCTACAGATAAATCACCACCAATAGCAAGTAAACCTTCTGAGTCGGCTTCTTGGATGTTTGGGAATATTATGTTTTGGTCTAAAATGTGCATGTCTTAATTTTACTAAAATAAAAAAAACGGTAATAACATAAAATTGTTATTACCGTTTTTTTTTATGGATTCCGCATCAAGTGCGGAATGACAAAACAGCTTACCTTTAGAAAGGTAAATCGTCGTGATCTTCTTCTTTTAAATCTGCTGCTGGCTCAAAAGCTGCTGCTGGTGGAACTTCTGGAGCTCCAGCAGGAGCACCTGCTTGGACGCCTTCAATTCTCCATCCTTGAATTGAGTTAAAATATTTAGTTTCTCCTTGTGGGTTAACCCACTCTCTACCACGTAAATTGATGTTTACTTTAACATCTTGTCCTGGTTTGTAGTTGTTTAACAAATCGCATTTGTCTTGAACAAATTCTACCAATATATGTTGTGGGTATTGCTCTTCTGTTGTTACAACTAATTCTCTTTTTCTAAATCCGTTGCTTCCAAACGTTTGCTCTTCTCCTACTAATTTTACTTTACCTTGTACTTCCATTGTCTATATAATTATTAAATATTCGTCTATTTTATTATTGCTATTTTACGATAACAATACTTTCCATGCATTTTCTACATCACCAAAACTAAGCAAATTGTGTGCCTTTTTATGTTTTTGGTCTACATTTAATACACTAATGTCATGCTTAACTAAATAAGCATCATTTTCTTGTTTAGTAGGTAATGCTTCTACATTTGCTAGTAAACCTAAATCGTTTCCAGTTAACACCTTACTGTTTCTAATATTTTCTGGTAAAGCATCTACACCTATACCTAGAGTTGATAATGGTTTTGGAATTTCAAAAAAACCAGTTTTTGCTCTACTGTAATAACTACCACCAGCACGAGATACTAAATCTAGCTTTTCTTGGTCTATACTTCCACTTTCATTTATAACAGTGTCTTTAATATGTAATTTTACAACTTCGCAAATAATTAAATTACCTGCTCCACCTTCTGTACCTAACTTTATAATTTCATTAACCTTGCACTCAAATTGTACTGGTGATTCTGCAACACGAAACGGTTTTACAATATCGCTTTTAAGCATTGTTAAACCTGCTTTTTCAAACTCGTTTACACCTTCTCCATATTCTGTACTACTTAACGACATTTGTTGTACAATATCATAATTAACAACATTTATCACTACTTCTTTAGTAATTTCTGCATTTTCTAAAGTATGCTTTGTTGTATTATTTCTCACGCGTCGTGCTGGAGAAAAAATTAGAATTGGAGGATTAGCACTAAATACATTAAAAAAACTAAATGGTGACAAATTAGGATTGGCGTTCTTGTCTATAGTACTTGCAAACGCTATTGGTCTAGGTGCTACAGCACTTAATAAATAACCATGCAGTTTTGCAGTTGGCAAGTCTTTAGGTTCAAAAGATGTCATTAGTTCATTTATTTTAAACAAATGTAACTATTATGTGTTTCAACTAAAAACACATTTATACTCTTGTTATACAATATTATTAACAACTTTGCATTATATAGTTTTTAACTATATTAACAAAAAAATTATAACATGTTTTTTACAAAAAACAGACAACTTATTCGCTGGATTATTATTATTGCATCATTTGCAATCATTTCTTTAATTTTATGGAACACTTATACTTTCTTTCAGAAATTTAAAGAAGAGGAACGTGCAAAAATGGAGATTTGGAGTAGTGCTCAAAAAGAAATCTCTAGTACTAAAGAAAATAATAATATTGACCTTTTATTAAAGATTTTAGGCAGTAATAACACTACACCTATTCTAGTAATCAATGTTGATAAAAGCATTAGCAGCTACAATAATATTATTACCAAAGGTGAAAATGACTCTTTATATATAGCGAATAACAAAGAGAGATTAATTAAACAATATGAGGCTGAGAACACTCCAATACGGATTTCTTATATAGATCCTAGTACTCAAAAGGAAGTCTTAGCTGGTAAATTATATTATGGTAATGCACCTTTATTGAATAAACTTAAATATTATCCTTTAGCACTCTTATTAATTATCTTACTATTTGCTTCTGTAGTTTATTTCTTCTACCGAAGCTCTAAAATTGCAGCACAAAATAAATTATGGTCTGGAATGGCAAAGGAAACTGCGCACCAAATAGGCACTCCATTATCTTCTTTAATTGGCTGGACGGAAATTTTAAAAACAGAAAATGTAAATCCAGAATACATTCTAGAAATTGAAAAAGACATTGATAGACTACAAACCATAACAGAACGTTTTAGTAAAATTGGCTCTCTTCCAGAGTTAGAAAAAACAAATATTGTTAAAGAAACTCAAGACACTTATAATTATTTAAAGTCAAGATCTTCTAAGTTAATTAATTTTACTTTAAAGCTTCCTAAAGATCCTATTTACGTAAATTTGAATCCGCAATTATATAGTTGGACTATCGAGAATTTAGTAAAAAACGCTATCGATGCTATGAGAGGTAAAGGAGACCTTACACTAGTAATGACGCAGCTAGAAAACAAGGTGAAAATTAATATTATCGATACAGGTAAAGGCCTAACTAAAAGTCAATTTAAAAATGTTTTCGAACCTGGTTACACTACAAAAAAGCGTGGTTGGGGATTAGGTTTATCTCTTGCTAAACGAATTGTAGAAGATTTTCACGATGGAAAAATTAAAGTTTCCCAATCTCAAATAGGCAAAGGCACTATAATGCAAATTGCATTTAAAACTGTTTAATTATGGACGAAAAATTAATTACCGTAAAACAAGTTTCCTTAAATAATAACTGTCCAGAATGTTTTAGTAAGAAAGGCTTAGAACTTGCTTTTAAACAAAATTTTATAGAGACAAAATTTTATAGATCTATAACGCAAGATATTTCTACCGAAATGTATTGTAACATATGCGATTCTAACATTTACCCAATAAACTGGACTGAAGACATTGAGCGCGTTTACGATTACCAAATGAAAGCTTTTGAGCCTAAAAAGGCATCAAAAAAATACAAGCCTCTTTTCTGGATTATTACTGGTGTAGTTGCAACTGTAGTAATTACTGGCGCAGTTTTAGCACTTATAAATTTTCCTGTATAGTTTTAGCTATTACTTCAAATTCTGAAGTATTAAAAGATACTTTTTTAGTAAAACAGGCATCTTCCATAGTATTTAAAGGTATTAAATGCACATGAACATGTGGTACTTCTAAACCAATTACAGATATTCCAACTCTTTTACAAGGTACTGCTTTTTCTAAACCAATAGCTACCAGTCTAGAAAACTCCATTAAACTAGCATAGGTTACTTTATCTAAGTCAAAAATCTTGTTTGTTTCCTTTTTAGGTATGCATAATGTATGGCCTTTTGCATTAGGATTAACATCTAAAAATGCCAGAAATTCTTCGGTTTCTGCTACTTTAAAACACGGTATTTCTCCGTTTACTATTTTTGTAAATATAGATGTCATATCATTTGTTTATATTTTGTCTGGTTGAGCATGGTCGAGAGCTTTATAAGTATCAACTGCTCTCAACCAGACAAAAGTATTATTTTCAATAAAAAAATAAAGATAAAAAAAGATTCCTGCTAAACTGAAAATTATTTCAGAATAAACAGGAATATTATTTATTGTA
>NZ_JALZVX010000037.1 GCF_023299985.1 Lacinutrix sp.
TAAAGTAGAAAATAAAGAACCCTCTATGCGTTGGGAAGAAGCAGTAAAAGTAGCCTTGTGTTATGGATGGATTGATAGTACTGTAAAAAGTTTAGGCAAAGGTAAACGAAGGCAGTACTTTTGTAAGCGTAATGTAAAAAGCGTTTGGAGTGCCTTAAACAAAAAATATATTAAAGAATTAGTCTCTAATAATTTAATGCACCAAAGTGGACTAGAGATTATAAAAGCTGGCAAAAAAAACGGAAGTTGGACGGCATTAGATGCTGTAGAAAAAGGTGTTATTCCAGATAAATTACAAGACGCTTTTAGTAAAAACGTGAAGGCTTTTAATAATTATAACAACTTTGCACCTTCATACAGAAAAGGTTATCTATATTGGTTGAACCAAGCAAAAAGAGAAAAGACTATAGACAAAAGAATTATTGAAATAATACAATTTTGCGAAGCCAATGTTAAATCACGTGGAAATTGGTAAACGTTTATTTTGAAAGGCTTTCAAAATTTCTCGACCTAATAAAAAATAACATTAAAAATGAATATTAAAAAAGTAAGTTTCACAAACGCAGAAGGTCAACAACTAGTTGGTAGACTAGAACTTCCTGTAGATCAACATCCTCATAATTTTGCAATTTTCGCACACTGTTTTACATGTAACAAAAACTTATCTGCAGTTAAAAATATTAGTAGAGAATTAACCTCTAATGGTTTTGGTGTTTTACGTTTTGACTTTACTGGTTTAGGTGAAAGTGAAGGCGATTTTGAAAACACTAATTTTTCTGGTAATGTTGAAGATTTAGTAAGTGCCTCTCAGTTTTTAGCTAACGAATACTCAGCTCCTACTCTATTAATTGGGCATTCTTTAGGTGGTGCAGCATCCATTTTTGCAGCTGCACAAATAGAATCTATAAAAGCAGTTGCTACTGTTGGAGCGCCTTCTAACCCAAAACATGTTCAACATTTAATTCACAATAGTGTTGATGAAATTAAGACTACTGGAGAAGCTAAAGTTAATATTGGAGGAAGACCATTTACTATAAAAAAACAGTTTTTAGATGATATTGAGACCAAGTCTTTAGCAGAAATCGCTAAAAATTTAGATAAAGCATTATTGGTCATGCACTCGCCTCAAGACGCAACTGTTGGTATTCAAAATGCAGAACAAATTTATGTAGCAGCAAAACACCCAAAAAGCTTTGTATCTATTGATGGAGCAGATCATTTATTAATGAAAAAAGAAGACTCTACTTACACAGGAAGTGTTATTGCAAACTGGGCAAAGCGATATATTTCTGTTTCAAAAAATGAAACTTTAAATACTAATGCTCAAGTTATTGCTAGTTTAAATCTAGAGGACGGATTTTCTACACAAATGAAAGTTGGAGGTCATTTTATGATGGCAGACGAGCCTACAAGCTATGGTGGAAATGATTTTGGACCATCACCTTACGAGTTAGTCTCAGCTGGATTATCTGCTTGTACAGCAATGACTATTCAAATGTATGTAAAACGAAAAGGATGGGATTTACAAAATGTAAAAGTGCATACCAACTATGGCAAAGCACACGCAGTAGATTGTGAAGATTGTGAAACCACAGCAACTAAAATGGATACTTTTAGTCGTGAAATAAAATTAACAGGTAATCTGGACGAAGATCAAATTAAACGCATATTACAAATTGCAGATAAATGTCCTGTACATAAAACACTTCATAACGAAGTGCAGGTAATTACAAAACTTATTTAAGTAAAGTAGTGTCATTCAAAGCAAAGCGAAGAATCTCAAAGTTTAAACAATAAAACTCTTTCTGTTTTACATTGTTCTGAATGACATTACATTATTTTTTAAATATCACTTATAAAACTACCATAAGGATCTTTAAACTGAATACCTTCTGTAAAGCGATATTTACTTAGCTGCTTGTATTCCACTAAAGCCCAAAGCACAAATTCTTTAACAAAGTAACTTTCTTGTTTAGATAATTTTGCTTGATGTTCTCCCAGTAAATCGTCTAAAGGCGCTACAGCATCTAGTAATGTTTTATACTCTTTATCTCTTAAATCGTCTAATAACTCAAAACCATCACGATTGTTAAAGAACCAAGATACGATGTCATCATACGGACTATAATCCTCGTCTTTCTTCAATTTTTCAATCTTTGGAAAAAAGTCTGGAAACAAACTTTTAACAGCTTCACCAATTAATTTATAAGCCACTTCTGCAGCACCTTCTTGTTCTCCTTCGTAAACCAATTCAACTTTCCCTATAATTGCTGGAATAATACCTAAAAAATCGGATAGTCTTACCGTTGTGTTTTCATCTCCAGATTTTAGAGATCGCAACTCGGCAGTACTTAATAAATTTTCAAAAGCTGTAATACTTAAACGTGCGCTTACGCCACTTTTTTCGTCTATAAAATCGCTTTCACGCGCTTCAAAAACAATTTGTTCTAATAAATCTTTTGCTAATTCTGGTACATGTATTTGCTCTTGCTGTCTAGAATCTAACTTTGCTTCTTGCGCTGTAATTATTTTAGCAGTTTCTATATCTGTTGGATAATGTGTTAAAATTTGCGAACCAATTCTATCTTTTAAAGGTGTTACAATACTACCTCTATTGGTATAATCTTCTGGATTTGCTGTAAAAATAAATTGCATATCTAAAGGTAAACGCAGTTTAAATCCTCTAATCTGTATATCTCCTTCCTGTAAAATATTAAACAAAGCGACCTGTATTCTA
>NZ_JALZVX010000038.1 GCF_023299985.1 Lacinutrix sp.
CAATTGTCTAGACAATTGTTGTGATACTGTACTTGCTCCACCTTTTGAACCAAGATAAGCAACAGCTCTTAATGTTCCTCTTGCATCTATACCTGAATGCTCATAGAATCTAGCATCTTCAGTTGCAATTAAAGCATCTACTAAATTTTGAGATAATTCTCCATAGCTAACAGGTGTTCTATTGTCATCAAAATAAAACTTACCAAGTGTTTTACCATCACTTGAAATAATTTCAGTTGCCAAATTAGTTTTTGGGTTTTCTAATTGAGTATGATCTGGTAACTCACCAAAAACTCCCCAAGAAGCTAATAAAAACAATAGTGCTATAAAAAAAATACCGCCTAAAAATAGCATCCAAAACCAACGAACGTATTTTTCGAAGCCTTGATGCTCTTGTGTCTCTTTTGTTTTTGTCTTTGCCATTTAATTACGTGCCTAATTTAATTGGTCTGCGTTCTGCTAAGATATGAACGCTCGAAATTTCTATTTTATTCTGTTTTTTCTATTCTAAAGCCAATATCTGTGATACCTTCTAAATTAGCAATCCCATTTACTGCTCCGTTTTCACGCATAGCGTGATTTATATTTACTGTATATTCTCCAGTTTCGCTAAAAACAACAGCTTCTTTATACCACAATTTATTCTCTTTTACACTAGATAATCCTGAGCCTAAAAACTCACCATTTGGTTTTGCCATTTTATATTCTAATGTATCTACAATACTTTTTCCATGAGGAAAATTCATTTCAACAATTAAAAACAAATTACTATATTTATATGCATTTGTGTTACGTAAATTAACAAATAGATTATAGGCTTTAGTTGAGTCTGGTGGACTTACCTTAAAGCTTATGGTTTTATCTTTATTCCATACTTCTGGAACAGTTTCGTAATCATCGAAAACACTTTTAGAGTCGCAAGCCACAACACTTAAAAATAAAATACACAACAAAACAATATTACTTCGCATCCTTAGCTTGTGGTTTAGGCTTGTTATTTTGGTTTCTAGGATTTGGCTTTTTTCTTGGATTTGGTTTATTTTGACCTGCTGGCTTATTCTTATTATTCGGTTTATTTTGAGTGTTTGGCTTATTTTGACCTTGTGTTTTATTCTGGTTCGTATTCTTGTTACGATTACGGTTCTTATTGTTTTTACGTTTTTTATTGCCTTTTGGACTATCGAAACGTGTTAAACTATCTTGACCAACAACATTCTCGAATTCAACTTTAGCTTCTTCCACTAACTCTAATGCATAGTCTTCAAGACTTGCAATCTTTTCTCTATCCTTATTATTATTTATTGCTATAATTTCTCTAGCTTGATCTGTAGTTATTTTGTGCCAGTTCATCCATTCTCCTTCGTAAGCATACCACATGTGACCTTGAAAAATATCTGTTTTTTGACAAACAGCAGTTCCTTTTTCTGTGTATAATTTAGTATCTGCTTTTGGAAACGCTTTTAAAGCGTCTTGGTATGAGTCTAACTCATAGTTTAAACAGCATTTAAGTTTACCACATTGTCCTGCTAATTTTTGCGGATTTAAAGAAAGTTGTTGGTAACGTGCAGCACTTGTGCTTACAGATCTAAAATCTGTTAACCAAGTAGAACAGCATAACTCACGACCACAAGATCCAATACCACCAAGTCTTGAAGCTTCTTGTCTAAAGCCTACTTGTTTCATTTCTATTCGCGTTCTAAATTCGCGAGCAAACACCTTGATTAGGTCTCTAAAATCTACGCGTTCTTCAGCAGTGTAATAAAATGTTACTTTACTAGCATCGCCTTGAAATTCGATATCTGAAATCTTCATTTGAAGCTTTAAATCGATAGCAAATTGTCTTGCGCGAACCTTCATTGGTTCTTCTTTATCACGTGCATCGCTCCAAATATCTATATCTTTTTGAGATGCTTTTCTGTATATTTTTAAAACGTCTTCTGGTCTTTCTTTAATTTTTTTACGTTTCATTTGTACGCGAACCAGTTCGCCAGACAAAGTAACCATGCCAATATCATGTCCAGATTGTGCTTGTGTAGCAACAATATCTCCAATAGCTAAAGTTAAATTTTCTGCGTTTTTATAGTAGTGTTTTCTTCCGTTTTTAAAACGAACTTCAACAAAATCGAAAGGTTTTTCTCCATTTGGAAGAGACATGTTTGCTAACCAATCGAAAACGGTTAGTTTGTTACAACTGTCTGTTCCACAAGTACCATTATTTTTGCAGCCTTTTGGTGAGCCGTCTTTTGTTGTGCAACTTGCGCAAGCCATATTATGTAGATATATTGATTCTGAATGCTTTAAACCAAATAAATAAGTGGTTTTAGCATCAGAAGACGATTAATAAATTAAACCTTAGTGATGAGATTACCACCTTCGTGGAAATTTCAAATTAATGCTTACTTTGATTTGTAAAGATAAGATTATTATTATGACTTTAAAATATAAAAAAATAGGAGTAATAAACCCTTCCAAATTCAGCAAAAAAAGCGGAAGCCAACTTCCCTTAAAAAAAGTTAAGGAATTTACTTAGGTGTGGTTTTTACTTTAAAATTTCTTAATAATTCTAAGACCAAAAATTTTTTTATTCTTTTTTAAAAGTTTCAAAAATGTTTCGTAAATCTTTTTTGTAAGGCAAATGGTCTGCTCTTCCTTTTTTAAAGATATCGTTGCTATTTCCTTGTCCTTTACGCAGTTCTTTCTGCGCTTCAAAAGGCAAAGCATGTATTTCTTGACAAATGGTTGAACAGCAATTATTCATTTCTTCTTTACAATTGTCGCATTGTAAAAACAGTAAATGGCAAGCATCGTTTGCGCAATTTGTATGTATATCGAAGGCGTCTCCACATTGGTGACATTTTGCAATAACATCGTCACTTATTTTTTCGGCACGTCTATCATCAAAAACAAAATTTTTACCAATAAATTTATTTTCTATGCCTTCAGTATTTACTTGCCTAGTGTATTCTATTATTCCGCCTTCAAGCTGGTATACATTTTTAAATCCTTTATGCTTGTAATAGGCACTCGCTTTCTCGCAACGTATGCCACCTGTACAATACATTAATAAGTTTTTTTCTTCTTTATGTTCGTGTAAATCTGCTTCAATAATATCTAAGCTTTCACGAAACGTATCTACATCTGGAGTTACTGCACCATAAAAATGACCAATTTCACTTTCGTAATGATTTCGCATATCTACACAAACTGTATTTGGGTTTGCAAGCATTTTATTAAAATCTTTAGCTGAAAGGTGAACGCCTTTGTTTGTAACATCGAAGGTTTCATCATTTAATCCATCGGCAACAATTTTATCTCGAACTTTTACTTTAAGTTTTAGAAAAGACATATTATCTTGTTCGATAGCAATATTTAGACGAATGCCGTTTAAAAAATCGATACTATCTAAATGAATTTTAAAGTTTTCAAAATTATCTGCAGGTAAAGATAATTGTGCATTAATACCTTCTTGAGCTACGTAAATACGTCCTAAAACGTCTAAACCGTCCCATTTAATAAATAAATGGTCACGTAGTTGTTGTGGATTGCCAATTTGAGCGTAAGCGTAAAACGATAATGTTAAACGGTCTTTTCCGGCTTTTTCTATAAGCTCTGCTCTTTCTTTGGCGCTTAATTTGTTGTACAGTTGCATGCTATACTAATGTTTTAAGGTTAAAGAATGTTCTATTAAACTTCGAATAATTCCGAAGAAAATAAATTTAAAGAACAAAAGTACAGTTTTATATGAGTTAGGCAAGACATTAAACAGGTTCTATAATAATTTTATTGCATATCCGTAAATAACCCTAAAACGAACTATAATTAGTATATTTATCTGGATATATAATTATATAGATATGAATATTTTTTCTTTTGGCAT
>NZ_JALZVX010000039.1 GCF_023299985.1 Lacinutrix sp.
TGTAGCATCTTTTTAAATTTAAAAGGAAACTCTTTTGTTTTTTGCACTACAATAACTTAATCATCTTTCTGGCAGTTTTGAAACGCTATTGCTAGAATTGTTTAAACTTAGTTTGTATAAAAAAATAAGACATTTAATAAAAAAACTTTTGCAGAATACTTTAGTTACAGGTATTTGTATAACAAGCTCGTGTGAGTCATCATAAATATAGACTTCCAACTAGAAACCTATATTTGTAGTTTTACTTTTCAGTATAAAAAGGACCTTTACCTAATTGAGTATATGTAACATCTCTAATCGTTCCAGCATATTTAGCTTCCCATACCATATAAATTTGTTTTCTTTGAACATAAGTTATAATAAAAATACGCTTATTATTTTTTATACTTAAAAGACTGAGCTCATCATGTATTTCTAATATAGATTTATTTTCAAAATAATCATTTGGATTTACATAATCTAACAAATCTTTGTTAATGTATTTGCCTATACTATATATATTACGCTCTTCTAATTGATTGTCTAAAATATAAAAATTAAAGTTATCATGTGAAAACCGAGGATCCTTACTTTTTATACTAAACGAGGTTTTATACTCGCCTTTAGAACCAAAGAAATTTCTCGAATCTATATATAAATAAACATCTTTAATACTATCATTTTGTGTAGCGCGCTTACTTACTGAAACAGTTTCTATTTGAGAAAAACAGTTTATAGTGGATATAATAAAAATAATAAAAATTAATTTTCTCATTAATTTAGCAATTTTATAAACAATTATTGGTGTAATGAGCTCTAGCTGCATTTTCAACATAATTTTTCTTTGTTTGTTCTAATGGATGACTTTGAATATTATTTACAAATTCTTGTGTTTCCTCTAATCCAATCCATGTTATATAATTCATTAATTCATTAACTGTAAAATCTCCATAAAAATTTAAACTGTCGCCATTAACATTAGTTAAAAAATCATTTTCAGTGTCATTTAACCAAGCATGAATATTAACCAAATTTTGTGCCATTTTAGTTCTATAACTCAATGCATTAAAAAATTCATGATTCCATTGATTGTTATTTTGAGGAGGAAAAGCGTTATATCTTACTAATAATTGATTAAAAATTACTGTCTGAATAGAAAATACTTGAGAATTTCCAGTAAATGTAATACTAGTTCCTTGACCATTGAGATAATTAATATCCACAATCAATCCTAATCTCACGAGCCTTTCAATCAACTCTGCATGAATACTCTCATGGATTAAGGTTAATGCAATTTCAATTGTGGATGCATTTTGAACAAAGTTCGTATCAAAAACAATATTATACCTAGTTTCTTGTGTTTGTGGGTTAAAAACCGCTCTTGTTTCAGCATCTTCTCCTGTGGTTATATTTGCAATTCTAAATGTTAAGTCTGCATTTTTAGCACTATCAAAATGATTATTAATAACATCATTAAATATAGTGTCAGATAAGTTTTTCAACTTATCATAAACACATTTTACTTTTTGGTTATTTTTTACAGTAGAATGCAAAATAACTTTATTAGGATAATCCACCTCACCACCATCACA
The DNA here is from genome assembly GCF_023299985.1 of Lacinutrix sp. GTDB lineage: Bacteria > Bacteroidota > Bacteroidia > Flavobacteriales > Flavobacteriaceae > Lacinutrix. Next base: position 1,572 of record NZ_JALZVX010000039.1, read on the forward strand.
AATAGCTTGAGCAGCTAATTGAGCAAAAGCAATATTTGTTGAGTTAGCATTCACATAATCTAATAAAGCATTAGTTGCATCACAATTAGCTACGTCTTCTAAACAACTTGCCCAATTATCACTAAATATTTTTTTTCAAATCCGTCAATAGAAAACACACTCAATTAATTATTTGCTTTATTTGACCTCAAAATAAAACTCAGTTTTTATAATTCTAAAGTATCCGAATTTGGCTAAATCTATTTCTATTTTCGCATAATAACTCCCTTTATCTACAATCTTTATATTTGGATCTACTTGTAAATTCTTAAAAATTAATGGTTTTCCATTTTTTATTGAGTCTATATTTCTCCTTAAAACACTAGTTCCTGCATGAGAATTTGATATTGCTATTTTACTCTTCTGAACGTAAGCTATATATTTATCTAGTTCGTTTTTTCTAAAAAGCTTTATTGATATCTCATGTCCATTAGCAATTGGATTGGGTACAAATAATTCTTTTGTACCCATATTAATCAATCTAATGTCAAAGTTTTTTCTCTCAGTAATTAAATATTCTTTCTTTTTATTTAATATGCTTGCAATTGGACTGTAAAAATACGTTGTATATTCATTAGCCTTAATCTCCAACTCTTTAGTCGTTATGTTCCTTACCGAAGAACAACTAAATAACATTATCAAACATAATGCAAACATGTTTATATATTTAATTCTCATAGTCTTAATCACAAATTTTAGGATATTTTTCAACTAGTGTATCATGTCTTCCTTCTCTTGCTTGTTTTTCTGCTTGTGTCATTTCACCTTGCCCTTGATAATCCCAACTTTCTTCTGCCAATACTACTGCATCAACTATCTCGTCTGGGCCTAAAAGTTTTAATTCTCTCCAGTAATATAGTGAGAAATAATAAGCATCAAATTCTCTTGCTCTTATAGAAAGTAAATTGCCCTCTATCTCACCTTGAAAGACATGTAATAATTCGTGCTTAATCATCCTTGTTACATAACCAAAATCAATATTATCTAAAGAATCTGATTCTATATTAACAACAGCGTTAATTGCATTATTTGTTAAAGAATCATATTCTACTATCGTTTCTGCATCTTGATTATTATCTACTGGAGAAACTATATTAACAACAAAAGGGAGAGAGATTGAGCCATTACCTCCAAAACTTAACATATTATATTCGGTTATTAAATAATCTACTGCGTCTAAGTCTCCTTGACTACCTCTAATATTATTAAACTCTGCTTGGATAGCTTCATGATTATATTGTGCTATACTATTGTAATCTCCTAGAATTCCAATACTCTGTTGAATTGGTTCATCTTCAATATTAGAAAATTGTGGAAAATAAGCACATTCTTCATCACAAATAGCTTGAGCAGCTAATTGAGCAAAAGCAATATTTGTTGAGTTAGCATTCACATAATCTAATAAAGCAGTAGCAGCATCACAATTATCTAGATCTTCTAAACAACTTGTAACTTCTGGAGTTAAACCTAAATTTGTAGCTAGTGCACTAATGTCTATGCTTGCAGCACATAATTCTGGGCAATCATCGCACACAAAAACAGTTGTAACAACTACATCTCCGTTACTTGAAGAAGATGTTCCTCCTCCTGTATTTGTATTAGAATTGGAGTTATTGTTGTTATTATTATTGTTGTTGTTGTTAGAGTCTGGAAAGTTATTAGTGGCATCGTAAGAACCACCTGTGTTTACATCTTCGCATGGTACTGGCATAATTTCTAAGGCACTAATTTCTAACTCATCGGAAGTAAAAACATCCTGCCAAGTTCCAATATTGTAACATTCGGCATCAGAATTTCCAATAATAACAAAAATTGTTTCAAAATTATTATATACATCTTTATTAAAAAGACCTTGATCTAATATGTTTTCTGATACCGTATTTGATGTTACTTTATCAGTCAAGTCAACCTCAAATCCATTTTCTAAATCGCTTTTTTCTTGAGCAGTTGTGTTGTAAGTAATAATTGAAAAACCATAAGTACCATCAGCCTGTAAAGACGCTACTAAATTCTCTACAGCATCAATTTCTTGTATTCTCTGTATTGGAAATGTGTAAGAGTGGTATGCTCCATCTGCATTTTCAGTATATCTTGCAAAATCTGTATTAATATAAAAATCGTACTCAATTGAGTACACTATTTTACTCTCTAAATCTACTTCTCTTGTCTCTTTTTGTTTTGCTGCTCTAATAGCTTTAGAAAACTTATTTAATTTAGTAATAAGCTGTTTGTTATTTTTAAATTCGTTGTGTAGCATCTTTTTAAATTTAAAAGGAAACTCTTTTGTTTTTTGCACTACAATAACTTAATCATCTTTCTGGCAGTTTTGAAACGCTATTGCTAGAATT
>NZ_JALZVX010000040.1 GCF_023299985.1 Lacinutrix sp.
GATCAAATTAGACAAAGTGTTGCCTATTCTAACAAAAACGTAAAAATATGTGCTTCGCACGCTGGTATAACTTTAGGTGAAGATGGTGCTACACACCAAATTCTTGAAGATATTGGTTTAATGAAAATGTTACCAGGTATGACGGTTATTAATCCTTGCGATTATAACCAAACAAAAGCTGCAACATTGGCAATTGCAGATCATGAAGGCCCTGTTTATTTACGTTTTGGAAGACCTAAAGTAGCCAACTTTACTGCTGAAAACCAAAAATTTGAAATTGGAAAAGCACTACATTTAGTTGATGGAACAGATGTTACTATAGTAGCAACTGGACATCTAGTTTGGGAAGCTTTAGAAGCTGCTAAAACTTTAAATGACAAAGGAATTTCTGCTGAAGTAATAAATATACATACTATAAAGCCTTTGGATGCTAAATCAATAATAGATTCTGTGAGTAAAACAAAATGTATTGTTACTGCTGAAGAGCATAACCATTTAGGTGGTCTTGGAGAAAGCATTGCTAGAGTATTATCGCAACACAAACCAACGCCTCAAGAATTTGTTGCGACTAACGATACTTTTGGTGAATCTGGAACACCTGCACAACTTATGGATAAGTATGGCTTAAATGCTGATGCTATTATAAAAGCTTGTAAAAAAGTGATTAAAAGAAAATAATACTCCTTAAAATATTATAGTCTAAAGGCTAAAAAAATCAATAGATTTTTTTAGCCTTTTTTATATTTATTATTATCTTAGTTTTAAGCTTATTAGAAAATATATTGGCACGATTTTCGTTTAAAGTTACAGTTCACATTAAAAAACGATAATTATGAAAAATTTTGCAAAGTTTCAAAATCACTTCATTAAAAAAAGTGATTTAAGTAAAAAAGTCTATTTATCAGTATTTTTTGTTTTGGCAATTGTTTCATCAATAATGGCACAAAACGGAAGCGGATTTGGTATTAAAGCAGGTGTAAACTATAATGCTAATGGTGATTATTTTAACTCTGTAAGTAACACTTCAGACGATCCTACAAGAGCAATTGGTTACCACATTGGTGTTTTTGGTAAATTAGGAGACAAGCTTTACATAAAACCTGAACTTATGTATACTAAAACAAATAGTGAGTATGCGCTAGGAGATTATGAACTTAAACGTATTGATGCTCCTGTTTTATTTGGTTTAAAGGTTTTGGGTCCTGTTAGTGTATTTGCTGGTCCAGCATTTCAATATATATTAGATTCTGGTTTTGATAATGCTGAAATTAATACTATTGAAAATGATTTCACCGTTGGTCTTAATTTTGGAATAGCACTAAATTTTAATTCTGTTGGAATAGATTTACGATACGAACGCGGTTTTACAGATAACGAAACAACTCTTATTTTAAATAATTCAACAGTTAACATTGATAGGTTAGATACAAGAGCCGAACAGTTAATACTGGGCATCTCTGTTGAATTATAAAAAACTTTAAAACCTAAAAAAGCCCAATTTGAATTTCAAATTGGGCTTTTTTACATTAATTTAAGAAAACTATTCTAATTCGATTGCGACTTCTGAATTTAAGTAGTTAGGTACAGAAATTCCATTTACCATTGTTGAAGGAACAATTAATGTATTTAATGTAAACGTTCCATCTAATTCTCCTACTATGCTAATGAATACTTCATCAGTAATATCATTATCAAAATAATCTTGTGCTTCTGCTTTTGTCATGAATTGGTTTATACCATTACCTTCATACTCTTTTTGCTCCACTTCATCGCTAGTTAATATACCATCATCATCATCATCATTATCTATAAAATCTACCAATAAATCATCATCAGAATTATCTTCATCTCCTGTAATATCTCCATCTGGATGCTCTAAATGTGAAGGTATTCCATCTAAATCGAAATCGGTATTAGTTCTAGATATTATTTTTAAATTAAAAAACAATGGTGAATATTGAGGTATAGAACCTATAGGAGGTAAAGAAAAATATCCTAAACCAGAAGGCATGAATACGACTCCAACTCCATGATCTTTATATGTAATTGAACCATCAGTATTTTCAATAAAACCCGTTGAAGTTTTAAACTCAATAACACCTTCTCTAAATCCAGCTACAACACCTCCAACAATTCCAACACCTGTAAGGTTGAATGGTTGCCCAGATTCTATATTCACTTGGCTATCGAAAACAGAGCCATCTACTATTGTTCCGCTGTATAGCATTGCTGCTGCGTCTAAAGCATTTATTTCTTCTCCTTCTCCTTCTCTAACTTTTAATATATATAGATTGTAATCTATATCGTCTTGAACCACAGTTTTAATATATAATTTAGGATAGTCGTTAGTCGGATTTTCTAAATAGAAACTAAGAGGTGTTTTATTTTGAGTACCATTATCTGCAGAAATTGTATCTAAGACTACAATAAACTCATTATTCGCTGGATTTGTAGCATCCGAAAAATCGAAATCCTCATAGTTAAAGAAATGAGTATCTAAGTAAGATCGTATCTCTGCATCATTTTCATCATTAACCTCGTCTCTATCTCTATCAGGAACAGCTATAAAGTCTTCTAAATCATCATCTTTACATGAAAAGGTAATAAGTAATAAGGTTAAAATTGGGATTAAAAATTTTCTTAAATTCATTTTTGCTTATTTTTGGGTGCAAGATAAACTATATAATAACTTTGCACAATATCATTAACGTAGAATTAAGTTAAATTATATGCGAATTGACAAGTATTTATGGTGTGTTAGATATTTTAAAACAAGAAATATTGCAACTACAGCATGTAAAAAAGGACATATAAAAGTTAATGGACAGGCTGTAAAGCCTAGTAGAGACGTATATCCTACAGATAAAGTTGAATTACGAAAAAACCAAATTAACTATTCTATCACTATTTTAGATATTCCACCAAATCGCGTTGGTGCTAAACTAGTTGATATTTATAGAGTGGATACAACACCAAAATCTGCATTCGCATCTCAGGATTTACTTAAATATGCAAAAGATTATTATAGAAAAAAAGGTACTGGTAGACCGACTAAAAAGGACAGAAGAAATATCGATGATGTTTACAGAGAAAATGAAGAGGAATAATTTCTATTAAATTAATACAAAAATTTATGACTAGTTTAAAAAACCGTATACTTTCTCACGATGAGATAACACATAAAATTAGACGAATTGCTTATCAAATTTATGAATCGAATAGTAATGAAACCGAAGTTATTTTAGCAGGAATAGACTCCAACGGCTACCTTTTAGCTAAAAAACTAAAGTCTGTTTTAAGCAAAATCTCGCCCATACAACCAATTTTATGTAAAGTAACAATAGATAAGAAAAACCCATTAGACACTATAACAACGTCTATTAAAAAAGAAGATTACAAGAACAAGTCAGTAATTCTAATTGACGACGTATTGAACTCTGGAACTACACTAATTTATGGTGTTAAACATTTTTTAGATGTTCCTCTAAAGAAATTTAAAACAGCCGTTTTAGTTAATAGAAACCATAAAAAGTACCCAGTAAAAGCAGATTTTAAAGGTATTTCTCTCTCAACATCTTTAAATGAACACGTTGAAGTTGTTTTAGAAGCTAAGAATTTTGAAATAAATTTAAAATAATCGAAGTATAATATCTTCAACAATAGTATCTACAGAATCATTAGCGTTTATTTTTATTTCTGCTTTATTATAATAGTAGGATCTTTCAAAAAGATGTTTTCCTATAAATTCTGCCAAAAGTTCATTAGTTTCTATTTTAGTAATTAATGGTCTTTTTGATTTTTCCTTTTTAAGTCTATCAACTAAAACTTCTATACTAACCTTTAGATATACAGTTTTTAAGCTCTTGTTATTTATTAAACTGTCTATTGTATCATAATAACAAGGTGTTCCACCTCCTAGAGAAATTATAGTATTTTTTGAATGCTTTAGTAACGTATCTAAATACTCTTTTTCTTTCTTTCTAAAATATAGTTCACCAGAATCTCTAAAAATGTCTTTTACGCTTTTATTTTCTTCAATTTCGATAACATTATCTAAGTCTTTAAATTCATAATTTAGAATTTTCGCAAGTTCTTTACCAATTTTGGACTTTCCTGAAGCCATATATCCAAGTAAAATAATATTCATTTTTGCTCTTATTATTTGATTATTAAAGATGTAGAAATATTAAGCACAAAAAAACAAAAATAATTTTTAAATTACGCTTGTATTATTAATAAAACGTTTTATATTTGCACCCTCAAAAGGAAAAGACCTGGTAGCTCAGTTGGTAGAGCATCTCCCTTTTAAGGAGAGGGTCCTGGGTTCGAGCCCCAGCCCGGTCACTAAAAAAGTTAAGCTATGCTTAACTTTTTTTTTTATATTTATTTTTAAATGCGCACGTGGCGGAATTGGTAGACGTGCTGGCTTGAGGGGCCAGTGATCGATTAGATCGTGGAAGTTCGAGTCTTCTCGTGCGTACATTTTTTTTGTTTTTTCTGATTATTTATTCATTTATAATTATTACAAATACTTTGTTAATATTAGTGTAATTGTATTTTGTTTAATTATTTTAGCGGAACAATGAACAATATAAAAACAAAATTTAGTATAAAGGACCTTGAAAACCTCTCCGGAATAAAGGCGCACACTATTAGAATTTGGGAAAAACGTTATGCTCTTTTTCATCCTAATAGATCTGATACGAATATTAGATACTATAGTTTAAAAAGTTTACAAAAAATACTAAATATTAGTTATTTAAATAAAAATGGTTACAAAGTTTCTAAAATTGCTAAATTAAACGAAGATGAAATCCCTTTACTTGTAAAAGAAATTTCTGACAGTAAGCTTTATGATAGTTCTGCTATCAATGCTTTTAAAATGTCCATGTTTAGTTTTGATCAATCTCTATTTTTTTTAACTTTTGATAAACTTTTATCTAAATATTCTTTTAAAGAAATATTTTACACTTTCATTGTTCCATTTTTAGATGATATTGGCTTTCTATGGCAGACTGACACCATTACTCCAGCTCATGAGCATTTTATTGTTGAGTTAATTAAAAAAAAAATATTAGTTAATACTGAAAAGGCAATTAATGAAACAAAAAAGATAAATAAAGATCATACATATGTTTTATTCCTTCCTGCAAATGAAATTCATGAATTAGGGCTCCTTTTCGTAAATTATGAATTAACACAGAAAGGTTTTCATACAATATACTTAGGGCAAAGCATGCCTATTGACAGTTTAGAATATTTAAAAGATTATTACAAGGATATCACATTTATCTCAAGTTTCACAGTAAAGCCAGAGTCTGATATAATAAATAACTACTTACAGAAACTTCATACTAAAATATTAAAAGGAACTAATAATGAACTTTATGTATCAGGAAGACAAGTTAATGCTATTGATACTAATATTCTAAACGAAAAAATAGTTGTCCTAGAATCTACAGAAGCAGTGCTTAACAGTTTATGCCATAAAAATCAAAAGGTAAGCTAAAATGAAAAAAAATATAGCAATTATTGGTTCTGGTTTTTCAGCGTTATCTGCTTCTTGTTATTTATCAAAATATGGTAATAAGGTTACTGTTTTTGAAAAAAACGAAACTGTAGGTGGAAGATGCAGACAATTAATAAAAGACGGTTTTACTTTTGATATTGGTCCGAGTTGGTATTGGATGCCAGATGTTTTTGATACATTTTTTTCAGACTTCAATAAAAAAACATCAGATTATTACCAATTAGACAAGCTTTCTCCTGCTTATAAAATATTTTTTGAGGACGACGAGATTACTATAGGCGACACCATGGAAAAAATATGTGAAGAATTTGAGCGCATAGAGTCAGGAAGTTCTGTATCACTTAAAAAATTCATTAAAAAAGCTGGCAAAAACTATGATATTGCAATAAATAAAGTTGTTTTAAAACCTGGAATTTCACCCTTAGAATTAATTACTCCTGAGACTGCAATACGTGTCGATCAGTTTTTTAAAACTATTAGTAATGATGTTAGAAAACGATTTAAAAATCCAAAGTTAATATCAACTTTAGAGTTTCCTGTTTTGTTTTTAGGAGCTAAGCCTAACAAAACACCTGCATTTTATAATTTTATGAACTATGCCGATTTTGGTTTAGGAACATGGCACCCTAAAGGAGGCATGTACGAAGTTATAAAAGCTATGAAAAAATTAGCGGAAGAACTTGGTGTGACAATAAACACAAATAGTGCTGTTTCAAAAATTGATATTACTAATAAAAATGTAAAATCTATTACTGTAAATAATAAGCGAAAAGAATTTGATATTGTCTTAAGTGGTGCTGATTATCATCATTCTGAAACTCTACTTGATGAAGAACACAGACAGTATTCTGAAAGTTATTGGAGCAAAAAAACATTTGCACCTTCATCTCTTTTATTTTATGTAGGTTTAGATAAAAAGCTAAAAAATGTTGAACATCATAATTTGTTTTTCGATACAAGTTTTGAAACACATGCAAAAGAAATTTATGATGATCCTAAATGGCCAGAAGACCCATTATTTTATGCTAATTTTCCATCTCAAACTGATAAGAGTATGGCTCCAGAAGGCTGTGAAACTTGTTTTCTATTAATACCAATAGCTCCTGGTATTGAGGATACTCCACAACTGAGACAACACTATTTCGATATCATAATTAAACGTTTTGAAACATTAACTAAACAGGATGTAAAAAATAATGTTATTTTTAAAGAGTCTTTTTGCGTAAAAGACTTTATTAAAGAATATAACTCTTACAAAGGTAATGCTTATGGTATGGCAAATACACTTTTACAAACTGCCTTTTTAAGACCAAAATTAAAAAGTAAAAAGGTAAACAATTTATATTTTACAGGACAATTAACAGTTCCTGGTCCTGGTGTGCCTCCTGCCTTAATTTCGGGTAAATTGGTAGCAAAATTAATAAATAAACACCACAATAATTAAAATGAAAGCATTATTCGATTCAGTTTCGTATGGTTGTAGTAAGCTTGTAACTCAAGCTTACAGCACTTCGTTTTCTATGGCTACAAAAATGCTTTCAGACTCTATTCGTCAAGACATTTATAATATTTATGGTTTTGTAAGATTTGCAGATGAAATTGTAGATACGTTTCATGAATTTGATAAAAAAACATTATTCGAAAGATTTGAAGCCGATTTAGAAGCCGCTTTAGTCGATAAAATAAGTCTAAATCCAATTCTTAATTCTTTTCAGTATACCTACCATAAATATAATTTAGAAAAGCATATGGTAGATGCTTTTATGAAAAGTATGCGATTAGACCTTTCTAAAACCACTTACTTAACTGAAAGCGAATATAAAGATTACATTTATGGCTCTGCAGATGTTGTAGGATTAATGTGCTTAAAAGTATTTGTAAATGGAGATAATGAAAAATATAATGCATTAAAAGATTCTGCTATGTCATTAGGTTCTGCTTTTCAAAAAGTAAACTTTTTAAGAGATTTAAAAGCAGATTTCGATGTTTTAGAACGCACTTACTTTCCAAATACAGATTTAAATAACCTTGATGAAGACGCAAAGCAAATAATTATTAATGACATTGAATCTGATTTTGCTAAAGGTCTTGTAGGTATTAAACTCCTGCCTTTAGAAGCTAAATTTGGAGTTTTTATGGCATACCGTTATTATAATCAATTATTAAAAAAATTAAAAACAACTCCTGCTTTAGAGATAAAGAATACTCGTGTTAGAGTACCAAACTATAAAAAAGTAGAATTATTAACTAGAAGTTACGTAAAATATCAATTAAATTTATTGTAATGCAAATACTATATTGGATTATTGTTTTCTTAGCAACATTTAGCACCATGGAATTTATGGCGTGGTTTACACACAAGTACGTTATGCATGGTTTTTTATGGTCTTTACACAAAGATCACCACCACAAAGAACACAATAGCTGGTTCGAGCGTAATGATGCCTTTTTTATTTTCTATGCTATTGTTAGTATGACTTGTTTTTATCTTTGGAGTTATGAAGGCATTTGGTATTATTTACCAATTGGTTTAGGCATAATGGCTTATGGAGCAGCATATTTTATTGTTCATGATATTTTTATACACCAACGTTTTAAGTTTTTAAGAAACGCTAATAACTGGTATGCTAAAGGAGTAAGACGTGCACATAAAATGCACCATAAACATTTAGGTAAAGGTCATGGCGAATGTTTTGGAATGTTGTTTGTTCCTTTTAAATATTTTAAACGTTAAGATAAAATAAATGCCAAATAGCAAGTGTTTTGATTATATTATAATTGGTAATGGTCTTGCTGGATTTCAATTAGCATTGTCTCTTGCTGAAAGCTCTTTTTTTAAAGACAAACAAATTGCCTTAATAGATAAATCTTCAAAAACCAAAAACGACAAAACTTGGAGTTTTTGGGAAAAAGAAAATGGTAAATGGGACGATATTGTATCCAAATCATGGAATGAAGCTTTGTTTTTTTCTTCCAAAAAACAGCTCACATTAAAATTAAAACCTTACATATATAAAACCATTCATGCCTTAGATTTTTATTCTAAAGCTAAGCAAGTACTTGATAAAAAAAATAATTTTCATTTTATTATAGATGAAGTTACTTCTATTGAAGACAAAGCTCAACTAATAGTAAAAACAAAAGAGAATCACTACTCTGCTCAACATGTCTTTGATAGTAGAATTACTGAAGATTATTTTTCAGAATTAAACAAATACACAAAAATTATTCAACATTTTAAAGGATGGATTATTGAAACAGAAACACCTGTTTTTAATCCAAAACAATTTACAATGATGGATTATAGGTTAAAAGATGGCCAGCAAACCACATTTACTTATGTTTTGCCATTATCTAAAACCAAAGCACTTGTTGAGTTTACTTATTTTACTAAAGCTATTGTAGATGAAGAGACTTATGATAGTTTTATAAAAAAATATATTACTGAAACATTAAAAATAAGTGATTACACTATTATTGAAACGGAAAGCGGAAACATTCCTATGACGAATTTTCCATTTGAAAATTATTCAACTAAAAATATTACAAAAATTGGCACTGCTGGTGGATGGGTTAAGGGCTCTACTGGTTATTCTTATAAACATACTGAAAATAAAGTAACTAAAATTATTGAAAATTTAAAGCAGAACAAACAAGTTTCAAAAGGTCTTTTTAAGCAAAAATATAAGTTTTATGATAAAATATTTTTAAAAGTTTTACATGATGAAAACGAAAAAGGCGAATGGATTTTCGAGAAATTTTATGCTGAAAACACTGTAGAAAGTAAGTTTCGTTTTCTAGACGAAGAATCTTCACTTTTAGAAGAATTAAAAATTATGAAATCGTTATTTTCTATAGCCTTTATAAAGGCGTTTTTTAAAACTTTATAGTTTAAGTAATTCGTCAATAGTATTTCTAACCGTTTGGCTGTTCCAGTTTGCGGCACCAGACTCGTCTATAATAATATTGCCATCTCTGTCTAATAAAAAAGTTCTGGGTATACTATTTACACTAAAGGTTTTAGGAGCTTGAGATAATGGAGTGAAAACTTTTAAATTATAATTTTTATTTTTTAAAAATTTTTTTACTACTTCTTGATTTTCGTTAGATACTAAAACAAATTCAATTTTATCACTATAATCATTATACAATTCTTGAATTGAAGGCATTTCTGCAATGCAAGGAGGACACCACGTTGCCCATATATTAACTAGCACTACCTTTCCTTTTAATTGGTTTAAAATGAAGTTATTGCCTTCTAAATCTTCTAATTGCCAACTATAGCTACTTACTTGTTTTAAAGCATCACTATCTTGTATATTTGGGCTTAATTTAGCAATAATAGTATGCAGAGCTACTTGAATTTTTTGTCGCGTTTGTGGTATTACCATCAGTACTATTACTACAATAAAAATTATATTTTTAATTGAAACTCTATTTTTTGACATAGCTATATAAATAATGAAGCGCTAATTTTCCAATTAATGCTTGATCTAAAAAAAACAAACTTTACTATTATACCTTATAAATTCTATTTATTGAGGTGATTATATAGTATTCTATATTATTGTTTATCTTGTTAGTGTACCTGTTAAGAATCTAAATTTTGATTAAGCATGTGACTATCTGGTGCAACAGTTCTAGCTTGTGGTATACTTAACAAAGGTTTAAGTGCAAATGGAGCTGGAGAATAATCTGGAGATGGTTCTAAAGAAACAACAATCATTCTACCAGAAACATCTAATAGAAAATCTTCTCCTGCTGGTGCATTATTAAAGAAATCTTCTCCTGGAATTGGTGGCCCAACATTTTCTATTCTACTAAAACTAGTTGCTGCTACAACATTATCATCAGCTACATTAAATGCTGTAAATATACCAGTTGATAATGGTCCTGATTCACCGATTACCCAACCTTCATAAGCCTAAATTTCAGGTAAAGTTGGTAATGTTAATGTGGTACAGGTGGCATTCCAGGAAGACCAAACCATACACCATTTTCATTATTCATATTATCTCCTAAAGTTTCATCTATAGGTGTTCTGAAAAAGAATGAACCTGCTGCATTTGAAAAATATTCAATTAATCCAGTAGTTACAGATACTTCATTACCAGAAAAATCTCTCGCTAAAACTTTTGTTGGATCTGTTGCTGGATCTGGTTCAATTGATAAAACAAAAGTAGATGCAGTATTTACTTGAAATGTTTGTGGAAAAGTTATAGAACTAAAAGTTCCTGTAGATACTGGTGTTCCATTTACTATTACCCAAACTTAATATACAAAATCGTCTCCAAGTACTTCTAACCCATTTAAGTTAATTATTAGATTGAAGGAAGTTGTTTATACTGCTGTTGCATCATCATCACTTCAAGAAGTGGCATAAAAACCTAATAACAAGGCTACTAAAATCATTTTTTTAAATCATTTTTTGTTTTTTTTTAAAAATTTGTTATTGTTATTTGCAAAAGTAGTAAATAATTTTTTTGGGTTATCAATATTATATAAAACTAGAAATAGGTCTTTACTATCTAAGCAGATGCTTTATATATTCTTATTTCGTTTCTATTAAAATCTAGAATTTTTTCCTCTTTTAATTCATTAATTAAAATATTTAATGTTGGTCTCGACGTTCCAATTAATGAGGCAATGTCTTTTTGAGTGTATGAATGTTTAACAACATGATCTCCAGTTTCTGGACAATCGTAGCCATATTCTGCACATAATTCGTTTAAAAATTCTAACAAGCGTGTTTTTGTGTCTTTAAACATTAAAAGCTGAAGACGTCTTTCTAACTTTTTAAATTTAAATCCAATAAATTTATAAACCTTAAAACTAAACGTTTGGTTGTTTCGCATTAGCTCATGCATAGTGTCAACTCCTATTGGACAAATTGTGGTTCCATTATCTATAGACTGTGCAAATTCATCTCTTATCTCTTCTCCTAAAATAGCTTTTTCGCCAAATAGTTGTCCTTTAGATAAGATAGCTTTAACCACCTCTTCTCCACTTTTACTATAATAACCAACTTTAACTTTTCCTTTTTCAATAAGGTAAACTTTGTTAGCAAAATCTTCTGTAAAGTAGATATAGTCTTTCTTTTTGTAAGCATCAAAATCGTGATCTTTCTTATATGCTTTAAACTTGTGAGGACATAATACCTTAAAAAGATTGGTGTCTTCGAAAAACCAAAGTGAATTCATGTTTTCTTTTTATTGACTATTAGATACTTAATAGTCGCTATTTATATATACTACTTACAAAAAAGAATAAAAAACTCCTAATAATAATTAGGAGTTTTAAAATTTTAAAAAGAAACAATAATTATGCGTTCTCTTTTTTAATTAGGTTTAATGCAGAACCTTCGTTATACCAATCTATTTGAGATTGATTATATGTATGGTTTAGCATAATTATATCTTTACTTCCATCTGCATGAACAGCTTCTAAAGTTAATTGTTTACCTGGTGCAAAATCTGCCATGTCAACAAAGTTAAAAGTATCATCTTCTTGGATTAAATCGTAATCACTTTCGGTAGTAAATGTTAAACCTAACATTCCTTGCTTTTTCAAGTTTGTTTCGTGAATACGTGCAAAAGACTTTACAATTACAGCTACAACACCTAAATGTCTTGGCTCCATTGCTGCGTGTTCTCTTGACGAACCTTCACCATAGTTATGATCTCCTACTACAATGGTATGAACTCCTGCTGCTTTATATGCTCTTGCTGTATCTGGTACACCACCAAATTCACCAGTTAATTGATTTTTAACAAAGTTTGTTTTCTTGCCATAAGCATTAACAGCACCAATTAAACAGTTATTAGAAATATTATCTAAATGTCCACGGAAACGTAACCAAGGTCCAGCCATAGAAATATGGTCTGTTGTACATTTACCAAATGCTTTGATTAATAATTTAGCACCATCAATTTTGTTACCTATTGGCTCGAAAGGTGTTAATAATTGTAAACGTTCTGAAGTTGTACTTACTTTAACTTCTACTCCACTACCATCTGCTTGAGGCGCTAAGTAGCCGTTATCTTTAACTTCGAACCCTTTTGGTGGTAATTCCCATCCTGTTGGCTCATCGAACATAACTTCTTCTCCGTTTTCTGTAAGCAACTTGTCTATTAACGGATTAAAGTCTAAACGACCTGCAATTGCTATTGCAGCTGTTATCTCTGGCGAAGCAACGAAAGCGTGTGTATTAGGGTTTCCGTCTGCACGTTTAGCAAAGTTTCTATTAAAAGAATGTACAATACTATTTTTAGGAGCGTTTTTTGGATCGCTATATCTTGCCCATTGACCAATACAAGGTCCACAAGCGTTTGTAAATATTTTAGCATCTAGTTTTTTAAATATTCCAAGAATACCATCTCTATCTGCAGTGTATCTTACTTTTTCTGAACCAGGATTAATACCTAGTTCTGCTTTCATTTTTATGCCTTTATCTAAAGCTTGTTGTGCAATTGAAGATGCACGAGACAAATCTTCGTAAGAAGAGTTAGTACAAGACCCTATTAATCCCCATTCAACATTTATTGGCCAATCGTTTTTAGTAGCGATTGCATTCATGTCCTTACCAACTTTAGTTGATAAATCTGGTGTAAATGGTCCGTTTAATAATGGTGTTAATTCTGATAAGTTTATTTCTATAACTTGATCGAAATATTGCTCTGGATTAGCATAAACTTCTGGATCTCCTGTTAAGTATTCTTTAACTTGGTTTGCTGCATCAGCAACATCTGCTCTTTCTGTAGCACGTAAATAACGTTCCATAGACTCATCGTAACCAAAGGTTGAAGTTGTTGCTCCAATTTCTGCTCCCATGTTACAAATAGTTCCTTTTCCTGTACAAGACATAGAAATTGCTCCATCTCCAAAGTACTCAACTATAGCTCCTGTTCCTCCTTTTGCAGAAACAATTCCAGCTACTTTTAAGATAACATCTTTTGGTGCAGTCCATCCAGATAGTTTACCTGTTAACTTAACACCTATTAATTTTGGAAACTTTAATTCCCAAGCCATTCCTGCCATAACATCTACAGCATCTGCTCCACCAACTCCAATGGCAACCATACCTAAACCTCCAGCATTTACTGTGTGAGAATCTGTACCAATCATCATTCCTCCTGGAAATGCATAATTTTCTAATACTACTTGATGAATAATTCCTGCTCCTGGTTTCCAGAAACCTAATCCATATTTATTAGATACAGATTCTAGAAAATTAAAAACCTCACTAGATACATCGTTAGCATTTTTTAAATCTGTTGAAGCTCCATCTTTAGCTTGAATTAAATGGTCGCAATGCGTTGTAGTAGGCACAGCAACCTTACTTTTACCTGCTTGCATAAATTGCAATAAAGCCATTTGTGCTGTTGCATCTTGTAAAGCAATACGATCTGGTGCGAAATCTACATAATCTTTACCTCTAGTAAACGCTTTAGTAGCTTTACCATCCCAAAGGTGATTGTATAAAATTTTCTCTGAAAGTGTTAATGGTTTACCAACGACTTCACGTGCTGCATTAACGCGTTCTGCCATTTGGCTATAAACCTTCTTAATCATATCGATGTCAAATGCCATATAGTAATAGTTTTTAGGTTGTTATTGTTTAGTATGAATTCCGAATTCACGGTCTCGCAAAAGTACAAAATATTGAAGAATTTAAAAAATTTGTAACGAATTACGAAAGCGTTTGCGAATTATTTAAAATATATTCTTAATTCTATTGATAATATATCAAAATGATAATTATAAGATTAAAAAAATATTAAATTAATAAGTAAAATGAAATACTTTTTACTTAAAGTGAAAATTTAAGAAATAAAATTTTACTATTTGAGAATAGTATTTGATTATTTCTTTAAAAAATATTTAATTAAAATAACTATTAAGACTATTAGCCCTATAACTTCGACTACTGAACCTAAAGTTAGAATTACACTCCCATAAGGCCAATGCTGAATTTTAAAAAGAGCACCAATAATGGTTAAAATAATTCCAAAAATAAAAATAAGTAAAGCAGGAACAAACTGTTTTGCTTTCATTTAAAACAAACTTTCTATAATCTGTTCTTCACTTACACTTTCAGCTTCTGCTTTGTAGTTTTTAATAATTCTATGACGCAGAATACTAGTTGCAACAGCTTGAACATTTTCGATATCTGGAGAAAATTTACCATTAATTGCAGCATGCGTTTTTGCAGCTAAGATTAAGTTTTGAGATGCTCTTGGTCCTGCTCCCCAATCTATATATTGTTTTACTAAATCTGCAGCAGTGTCGTTATTTGGTCTAGTTTTAGCTACCATTTTTACTGCATATTCAATAACGTTATCTGTTACTGGAATTCTACGAATTAATTGCTGAAAATCTATAATTTCTTGCGCATTAAATAATGCTTTTACTGTTGGTTTAGCATCACTAGTAGTTGCTTTTACAACTTGTACTTCTTCTTCAAAAGTTGGATAATCTAAATTAATAGCAAACATAAAACGGTCTAATTGTGCTTCTGGCAAAGGATAAGTTCCTTCTTGCTCGATTGGGTTTTGTGTTGCTAATACAAAGTACGGCAAGTCTAATTTATAATTGTGTCCTGCTACAGTTACAGAACGCTCTTGCATAGCTTCAAGTAAAGCTGCTTGTGTTTTTGGAGGTGTACGGTTTATCTCATCTGCTAAAATAATATTAGCAAAAATTGGTCCTTTTATAAATTTAAAATTTCGACTTTCGTCTAAGATTTCACTTCCTAAAATATCGCTTGGCATTAAATCTGGCGTAAATTGAATACGTTTAAAATCTAAACCTAGAGTTTGAGCTATTGTATTTACCAATAGTGTTTTTGCTAAACCTGGAACACCTATTAAGAGTGAATGTCCTCCAGAAAAAATAGAAATTAATACTTGATTAACTACATCGTCTTGACCAACAATAATTTTAGATATCTCTTGTTTTAAAGCCTTATATTTTATTACTAATTGGTTAATAGCTGCTACGTCTGACATTCCTTAGTTTTATAAGTTAATTTTTAAGCCAATTATTAGTAAAATCGCAATCTCTATAATTACCACTTATTTTAACATAAGTATCTAATATTTTTTCTTCTTGCCATTTACCAATAGTCTCTAGACGTTTTTCGTTTAGAGCTAATTCTTTAATTTTAAGATAATCTCGAGAATAATTTGCTAAGTGCTCATCTATTCTATCTGTAACCGTAAGAATTTTAAATTGTACGTTACCAATTTCGTCTCTATCTACAAGAACGTCGGATACTTTGTTATTAGGTAAATCTTGAATTTTTACATAGATCTCTGTATCCATTTTTGTTAATTCAAAATTATAATCTTGCGTTGCAGGATTAATTAATTGTCCGCCTTGAAACTTAGTTTCTATCTCGTCACTAATCTCTCTAGCTGCATCTGCAAAAGTAATACTGCCTTCTTCTATATTTTTTTTAGTTTCTTCAATTTTATCTTTTGCTTCTTTAATAGCGCTTTCTGCTACTTCTGGAATCATTAAAATATGTCTTACATCGTATTCTTGACCTCTAATTTTTTCAAGTAAAATAATATGATAGCCATATTGTGTTTTAAAAGGCTGCGAAATTTCTCCTTCTTGAAGAGAAAAAGCAACTTCTCTAAACTCTTTCACCATTCTTGGTCTTGAGCGATTCATTGGAGGTAGTGCTCCTCCATTTTTTTTAGATCCTGGATCGTCTGAATTAAAAAGTGCTTTAGACCTAAAGTTTGCTCCATTTTTTTCTACGTCTCTTTTTATATCTTTAAGTTTACTAATTACGTTATCTATTTCTACTTGTGTAGGTTTTGGCTCTATGACTATTTGTGCTACTCTAAGTTCTGTTCCAAATTCAGGAAGTTGGTCTTTAGGTATTTTGTTAAAAAACTGACGTACTTCTTCTGGTGTTACTTCGATTTCATCAATAATTTTACGTTGCATTTCTGCTCCTAACTTTTGAGATTTATTGATTTCAAACATCTCATCTCTTAAACTTTGTTCGTCTGCTTTCTTATAAAAATCAAGAACTTGTTTCATATCGCCACCAACCTGTTGTTTAATTTGTTGTAGTTGTTGGTCTACGAAAGAACGAATCTCGGCATCACTAATAACAATACTATCTTGTATTGCATGGTGTGCATATAATTTGTCTTCTAAAAGTTTTCCAAATAATTGGCATCTAGAAAATTTAGATGGATCTCCACCTTGGGCTTTAAGTTGAAGGTATGTTTTGTCTATATCTGACTCTAATACAATATAGTCTCCAATTACTGCAGCAACTCCATCTACTCTAATATTTGTAGTTGATTTTGTAGAATCTTTTACTTTTTCTGCTTTTGGTGTCTCGTCAATAATTTCTTGTGCTAACATTACATTAGCTACAAAAAGTGTTAAGCAAATTGCTATTATGTGTTTCAAATTAATTATAAATTTCAAATTGTTTATTTTTAATTGCATCTTTTGTAATATCCTTTTCTAGTTGTCTTACAATTTCTAGTTTACGTTTGTTTACTACTATTTGCTTGATTGTTGGAAGCACATATTCTAAAGGTGCTTCTGCGCTTCTAAGCAAGACATCGTTAATTTGCATCAAATATAGTCCTAATGAATCTTTACGTTGTATAAAATTAGTTTTTTTTAACAGTTCATTTTTATTTTCTGAAGTAACTGTTGGTATTTTAGTAATAACTTGATCTAATCTTATCCAAACCGAATCATTTAAAGAATAAGACTTAAACTGAATTGCTATAGAATCTAATTCTCTTTTATCTTTTGTATTAAAGCGCTTAAATTTTTGCTTTACATCGTTTAAATCTAATCTGTTTTCTTCAATATTAATGTATCTAAATTTTATAAGATCCTCGTTAAGCTTAAATGCTTGTTTATTATCTTCATAATATTTTGTGGCTTCAGCTTTAGAAACTGTTGTATCTAGGTTTTTATATACTAAGGCTTCTAAATAAGCTTTACTGTATAAATCGTTTCTATATTGATTTATTAATGCATTAAATTCGTCTTGCGTATTCTGTTTTAAATTTAGATTTGCACCTTGAACTAATAACTGTTCTGTTGCCCAATTATTAATAAAGTTACTTGCAATTACAGTACTGTCTTGTTTAGAGTAATTTTCTGGCAGCACTGCTTTTAGATCTTCTTCATACAAATAAGTTTCGTTTACTCTGGCTATTACGTTTTTAGTTTCTACTTGCTTAAAATAGTCGCAAGACGCTAAAGCAAAAACAATAAATACATAAAATAGAATTTGCTTAAACATCTTAATTTTTTAGTGTCTGTTTTATAGTATTTAAAGCCTCTTGATTAATGTTTACAATATATTTACTTGCTAATTCCTTAAGCCAATTTTCTTCTTTAAAAGATTGATAATCTCCTATCACATTTCCTTTAGCTTCTTCAAACGTTTTTAGGCTTTTTGATAAAACGGCATTAACCTTAACAACTATATAACCATCATTATGCTTATATATTTTAGAAACGCCTTTTTTAAAGCTAAGTGGCTTTGGTAATGCCTGATGATTTTTATCCATTTCTCCTGAAGAAAAACTAACATTAACTTGATTGTTAGTGTTTACCTGATTTTTAATTGACTCCACACCTACTTCTTTCTTCATTAACTTTGATATTTTTTTTACTATGCTTTTTTTAGCAGAAGAAGCCACTACTGCATCTACTCGCTCTGGAAAAAAATAACTTTCTTTATGCGTATTGTAATACTCTTTTAATGCAACAGAATCGTTTTTTGCTACATTCCAAATTTCAGTTTCCATTAAATCGAATAATAATAAACCGTCTCTATATTCTGCAACAATTTGAGCATAATCATTGTTTTCTACCATTAAATTATCTTCTTGGTATTTCTGTAATTCGTTTTCTAGAAAACTATTATAAACTTTATTTACAACTGCTGCTATTGTAATTGTTTTGTTATTATAATTACGTTGATTTTTAACTAAAAACTGACCAAAATCATTATAGGTTAAAGCTTTATCTTGAATTTTAACAATTATTTTTTCTGCTTCAAAATTTAAAGGTTGTCTCCATTTGTTATTAAAATAGTCTTTAGAAACTATACTTTTAAAATAACTTAAAGCGGCATCGTTTTCTGTAATGGTGTATTTTGCTTTTAAGGTTTTAATTCTAGACTGGTTGATAATTTTAGAACGCGAATCTTTTTTTATTTTAGATTGTAATTGCGGTTTCATTTCTTCTAGAGATGCAATATCTTTTTTATCCTTTAGTTTTACAATGTGCCATCCAAATTGTGTTTTAAAAGGCTTAGACACATCGTCTATATTTTTTAATTCGAATGCAGCTGCTTCAAATTCAGGAGCGCTAATTTCGCCACTAGAAAATGGTTTTAACATTCCTCCTTTACTCGAAGAGCTTTTGTCTTCAGATAATTGTTGGGCTAACCCATCGAAAGCTTCGCCTTGTTGGATACGCTTATATATTTCGTTAATTTTAGTTTCACTTTCTTTATTGTTTGTATTTTCTTCATCTGTTTTAATCATTATATGCGCTACAGAAACCTCACCTCTAGCTCTACGTTTATTAAAAACGGCTACTACATGATAGCCAAAACGTGTTCTAAATGGTTGCGATACTTCATCAACGTTAGTATTAAATGCAGCATTTTCAAAAGGATAAACCATTTTAAAGGCTGAGAAATAACCTAAATCTTCTGCAAAAATGGTTTTTCCATTGTGCACGTCTTTTTGCACAACTTTATAACCTTCTTTAATAACACGATCTCTTAATTTTACAATTTCTTTGTAAGCTGTTAAAGTATCTTTAGCACTCGCAGTCTCTTCTATTCTAACTAAAACATGACTTGCATTAACTTCTGTCTGCAATCTATTATGTGCCTCTATAACTAAATCGTCTGTTACCTTATTATCTGTTAAATAATTTTTAGCCAATTGTTTTTTATAACTTTCGAATTCACGCAAGTAACTTGGCTTTTTATCTAATTCTAATCGTTTTGCTTCTTGCAATTTTAGTTTATAATTTATAAAGAGTTTTAGGTATGCATCAATATCTTTTTGAGATTCGTCTTTTACTAAGTCTAAATTTTTATTGTAAACTCTTGTAAATTCTGAAGTATAGATAGCTGTTTGGTTTATTGTAAAAAGCACGTCTTTATCCTGAGCTTGCGCCAAAAATATTGAAGCAAAAATAAAAGTAAAAAGGAATAATAGATGTTTAATTTTCATGAGTTTATTTTTATAATTTTATAAGCTTGCATACTATGAATAGCAATTATTGATTTAAGAGGTAAAATACTTAACCCTCTCACTTTCTTTAATTATATGTAATATTATAAAGTGTTGCAAAAATAACAATATTAGCCTATAATACAAATACATTAACAAACGATAGAAAAAGAATATTTATTGTAAAAAAAGCAGTGTTAGTTAAATAACTAAATTTAGTTTTTAGATTGCAAATTATTTTAACGAATAAAGAAATATTTTAGAGACTCTCTAATATTTTACGTTATAAATTTATTTAATTTTACTTTATTATTTTTTTACAAAAAAAATATAGATATTATAGATTGTTTAAAGATTACTCTAAAAGGATCTGTTGGTTCTCAATTTTTTTTAAAATACAGCCTATAATTTGTATTAACTATTTTAAAACTATGCCTATTAAGGTATTTCTATAAAAAGATGCGTAAATTAAAATTAATATGGGATTTTAAAGGACCTGATGGATTAAAGGTAGCTCAACACCACGAGATTCACCTAAAAGAGTACATTAATATTAAAGAATTAAGCTTAAACATGACCGGCTTTGAAGTTATTAATGATTTCCATGCTATTGCTTTTATGATTGTAAATGAAGAAGGAATGAAACCTATTAGAGATGCATTAAAACCGCATCGTGGTCAAGTTTATGTAGAATGATTTTTTGTATCATAATCTACTAGTTACTACATTTTATTTTTTAAGACTCTAGTTTAAATGTATTAAAAATCTTTTCTTATTTTCAGGCTTCTTATAATAAATAGATAATTTTAAATATAAAAAGGCTATTTACCGATGGTTGTTGAGCACTTATTCATGGTTGTCTTTTTAACTGTAAAAATAACATATTAACAAACAAATATGCGTTTTGTAGAAAATTATATCTTTTTCACCTATGAAATTAATATTTCATCCTGATTCAATGTGTTTTTACTGAGCTATTCAAATTTAACGAAATAAATACTATGCTTAAGTTATCTACATTTTTAATGTTATGTTGTTTTTTAAATTAAAATGCATCATCCGCATCTGTTAAGAGCACAACCACAAACTACGAAACCAACGCATCTGTTTTAGCAGAAACGGATCCAACCGATCCTGTTAGAGTTGACAATGCTGATGTTGGGATTTTTCCAGGAGAAACTAATGGGATAACTAAGTTTGTACCTAAAACTAAAATTTTAGCATTAAATATTGACCTTATAGTAACTGGTATAATGTCTGTAAACCATGGTAAAAAGATTTTAGTAGCAGCAACAAATGGCTCTATAGCTCTTGTGACTCATTGCAATAATTCTTATGGTAAAAATAGAATGAAATACAGTTCTACCATGACAATACCTCAAGGTAACGCATTCGAACTTACTTACAACGGTAACATTAACAAATGGGAAATAACTAATACAAACCCATAATAACATATAGCTTACATCATATGTAAATGATAAAATCAGATCAATTTAATTGGTCTGATTTTTTTTGTTAAATATTTAAGAATAATAGTTTAGAACAATTTTTAGTGGTTTCATATTAATTTTAAAAACAAGTTCATTATTTAATTTAGTTTTAGCACCTAAAAACTTTTATTTACGAATTTTCACAATTAATTATCGTGCTTTAGTTTAGTTTTATTAATCTCATGAGGCAAACCTTTTTTGGGTCTATAAAACAAAAATATAGGCTTTAAGCTATACTGGTTTATTAGAATCAGCAATATATTAGAAGTATTGAATTTTATGAGCTTAATAAAGTAGCACATAATATACTTTCATTAGTATTATTTTGCTCTATTATAACTATTTATGGGTATTAGAATATTTAAAAAACCAATAAAATTACTACTCTAAAATGAAAGTGAAAAACAAATATTAAATAAGCTAACTCTATTAAAAACTGTATAAACTAAGTATATAATATTAATACATAAATATGTTTTTAAAACTTATAAACAGACTATTTTTAAGAATTTTACAAATAGAAAACAACCATATAGTACTACAAAAAAACTTAAACCTACTAATATTGGATCAAATCTCTTATACTATAATTCTATATTTTGTATACATTAAATTAGAGAATAATAACGCTTTGGTCGTGAAATTTTACACAACATAAAAAATTGCATAATGTAAGATAATAACTAGAAAAAGTTACAGCATTTAAGACTACTGTACTAAATATGTTTTAAAATAGTTTCTACAAAAACCATCTCGTCATAAGGTTTAATAATAATAATAATATCACAAATTAAAGAGTTTTGGATACTCTCTCTCATTTCCTCAATTTCTACTGCAGTAAGCGCAATAACTGGAACATTTTTATTAAAAGATCTTATAGCTTCAGTTGCTTCAAGGCCATCCATTCCTGGCATATTAATATCCATTAAAATAAGATCTATAGACTTTGTTTTGGCTAACTCAACAGCCTCCAAACTTCCTCCTGCTACTAAAGGATTTGCTTTATATTTTTCAAGCATTTTTCTAGTAATTATTCTGTTAATTCTATTATCATCTACAACTAAAATTGTTTTATTGTCGATAGAGATTTTAGATTCTAATTTAACACCACTCTCCACTTCGTAGCTTTCTTTAGCAATATCGTAACTGATTTCAAAAGCTATTTCTGTTCCTTCACCCTCTTCACTAATTAGGCTAATTTCAGACTTATGAATTTCTAATAGTTTTTTAACAATAGGAAGACCTAATCCTGTTGCTTGATATTCTCCTCTTTCGTTTTCTACTTGTGCAAATTCATCGAAAATTAATTGTTGTTTACTTTCTGCAATCCCAATACCTGTATCTTTAAGTTTAAGTTTGGCACGTTCATTTTCTATTGAAACAGCTTGAATATCTAATGAGATTGTGCCATTCTCTGTAAATTTACAAGCGTTACCTATTATATTAATTAGTATTTGAGAAAGCTTTACATCATCAATTGTTTTTGCATAATCTTTATTATAAAAACCTTGTCGTACAAATCACAATTAAAGAATCCATATCCTTGTGAGACTGAGCAATAGTATCTATAATCTATAGTTTTTATGGTTTCTTTTTCAGTCTGAGCGAAGCTAAAAGCAAACTGTAAAAATAGGGCTATCGTAAGTAAAGGGATTTTATTCAAGGTGTTAGTTTTATAAGTAATTTAGGTGCTATAATAATAAGATTTTTTGTAACTATCTAAAAAATAGATAGGTAAACAACAATTAATCTGCATATTTAATAAAGAAAAACTCAAAAAAAGTTTTAATACAATACTTTACTTTAACACTGTGCAAGATAAAAAAAATAGAAATATGAGATAATGTCTATAAAATTAAACTCAATTCAAGCAACTATGTTTGTAAATATTTTACACGTATTTAAACACTTTTTTAGAAGCTATTATAATTGAAAAATAAATTTAAAGTCTTTTTTAACTAAAAAAAGCACAACTAAGTAGTTGTGCTTTTAAATATTAAACTTCATTTATAAACAGTAATTTATTATCTAGAATAATTTGGAGCTTCCTTTGTAATAGTAACATCATGTGGATGGCTCTCGTTAATACCTGAAGCAGTAATTTTTACAAACTTTCCAGTTTTTTTAAGCGTATCAATATCTTTAGCGCCACAATAGCCCATTCCTGCTCTAAGACCTCCTATAAATTGGTGAATACTCTCAAATAATTCACCTTTATAAGGTACACGACCTACAATACCTTCTGGCACTAGCTTTTTAATATCATCCTCTACGTCTTGAAAATAACGATCTTTACTACCTTGTTTCATAGCCTCTACAGATCCCATTCCGCGATAAGATTTAAACTTTCTGCCTTCGTAGATAATGGTTTCACCTGGAGATTCTTTTGTTCCTGCTAAAAGCGATCCTAGCATAACTGTATCTGCTCCTGCTGCAATAGCCTTTGGTATATCTCCTGTATAACGAATACCTCCATCTGCAATTACTGGAACACCTGATCCTTTAATAGCTGCTGCCACTTCTAAAACTGCAGAAAACTGAGGAAAACCTACTCCTGCAACTACACGAGTAGTACAAATAGAACCAGGTCCAATACCCACTTTTACTGCATCTGCTCCTGCTTCTACTAAATATTTAGCAGCTTCGGCAGTTGCTATGTTTCCAACGACAACATCTAACCCTGGAAATTTTGATTTTACTTCTTTTAAAACACTCACTACACCTTTGGTATGTCCATGTGCTGTGTCTATAATTATGGCATCTACTCCAGACTTAACTAAAGCTGCTGCTCTATCTATTGCGTCTCCAGTAACTCCAATTGCAGCTGCAACTCGCAATCTTCCGTAAGTATCTTTATTTGCAAAAGGTTTTTGAGTAACTTTAGTAATGTCTCTAAACGTAATTAACCCAGCAAGTTTCTTGCCTTCTATTATTAAAAGTTTTTCAATTTTATTTTCTTGAAGTATTTTTTCGGCATCTTTTAGAGAGGTTCCAACAGGAGCAGTGATTAGGTTATCGCTCGTCATAACCTCAATAATTTCTCTATTATTTTCATGTTCAAAACGCAAGTCTCTGTTAGTTACAATACCTTTAAGATTGCCTTGATCGTCAACAATTGGAATACCTCCAATACTATGCTCTCTCATTGCATTTTTTGCATCTGCAACAATTGCTGTTAACGGTAATGTAACAGGATCTATAATCATTCCGCTTTCTGCACGTTTTACTTTACGCACTTTCATAGCTTGTTCCTCGATAGTCATGTTTTTGTGCAAAACACCTATTCCACCTTCTTGAGCCATAGCAATTGCCATTCTGCTTTCGGTAACTGTATCCATAGCTGCAGATACAATAGGAACGTTAATTGTTATATTTCGTGTAAATTTTGTTTGAATATTGACTTCGCGTGGCAAAATCTCTGAAAAAGCTGGTACTAAAAGTACGTCATCGTAGGTTAAACCTTCACCAACTATTTTATTTTCGTGTGCTGTCATTGCAATTGGAATTAATTGCGTGCAAA
>NZ_JALZVX010000041.1 GCF_023299985.1 Lacinutrix sp.
ACAGAAACAAATCTTCAAGGTTGCTATATACTTGAGCCTAGTATTTTTAATGATGAAAGAGGTTACTTTTTTGAAAGCTATAACAAAGAAAAATTTGAAACCTTAATAGGTCAATCAGTTAACTTTATTCAAGACAACGAAGCTTTTTCTAATAAAGGAGCATTACGAGGGCTTCATTTTCAAAAAGGAGAACATGCTCAAGCAAAATTAGTTAGAGTAACGCAAGGAAAAGTACTAGATGTAGCTGTAGACTTAAGACCAAAATCAGAAACATTTTTAAAACATATTACTATCGAGTTGTCTTCAGAAAATAAAAAACAATTATTTGTGCCTAGAGGTTTTGCGCATGGTTATATAGTGTTAAGTGAGACAGCTGTTTTTAATTATAAATGCGACAACGCTTATAATAAAGCTTCAGAAAGCGGTGTGATATTTAATGATAAAGAACTTAAAATAGACTGGCAACTTAAACCAGAACAATTTATAATTTCCGCAAAAGACAAAGTGCTTCCAACTGTTAAAGAATTATTTTAAATGAAAAAAATTCTAGTAACAGGAGCCAATGGACAGTTAGGATTGTGTTTAAAGAGCAAATATGAAGAAGAACAAAATCTAGAATTTATTTTTTTAGACAGTAAGTCGTTAGATATTACTAATGAAAATAAAGTTAAGACAATTTTTAATTCTGGTAGCTTTGATTTCTGTATTAACTGCGCAGCTTATACAGCAGTAGATACAGCAGAAGATGAAAAAGAAATTGCATACAACATTAATGTTATAGGTGCAAAAAATTTAGCTGAAGCTTGCAATACATTTAATGTAACATTAATTCACTTCTCAACAGATTTTGTTTTTGATGGTAGTAGTAAAGTAGCATATAAAGAAACAGGTGCAGCAAGCCCTTTGGGTGTATATGGCTTTACTAAATTAAAAGGAGAGGAAGCTATTAGTACTACTATAAAAAAATATTACATTATTAGAACCTCTTGGTTATATTCAGAATTTAGAAATAACTTTGTTAAAACAATGCTACGTTTAGCAGCAGAAAAAGAGGAGTTAAATGTGGTAAACGACCAAATAGGAACACCAACTAACGCTAATGATTTAGCAGCGGTTATTATAAAAATAATAAAAAGCAGTAAACAAAACTACGGCTTATATCATTTTAGCAATTTAGGAGAAACTACTTGGTATGGTTTTGCTAAAGCAATTTTTAATTTTACTAAAACACCAATTAAAGTAAATGCAGTAACTTCTAAAGCATTTGTAACAAAAGCAGAACGGCCTAAATATAGCGTTTTAGATAAAACAAAAATTAGTGATAGTTTTAGTCTAAAAATCTTAGATTGGAAAGAAAGTTTAGAAAACCATATTAAAACAACCTACCTTTAAAATTAAATAGAAGAAAGTGTACTTAGAAAAATACCATAATCAAGATTTATCGAATTTTTCGTTTTTAGTAACTGGAGGAGCTGGCTTTATTGGCTCTAATTTGGTTGAATATTTATTAAAATATAATGCTAAAGAGGTAAGAGTTCTAGATAATTTGTCTAATGGTCATTTAAAAAATATAGAGTCTTTTTTTAATTTAGATAGCTTCAGTTTTATAGAAGGAGACATAAGGGATATTGAAACTTGCAAGAATGCAATGCGAAATATTGATTATGTATTGCATCAAGCCGCTTTAGGCTCTGTTCCAAGATCTATAAAAAACCCATTAACCTCTAATGCAGTTAATGTTTCTGGTTTTTTAAATGTATTATCTTCTGCAAAAGAATCTAAGACCGTAAAAAAAATGGTTTATGCCGCTTCATCTAGTACTTATGGAGATAGTAAATCTTTGCCTAAAGTAGAGGATATTATTGGAAAACCACTATCTCCTTATGCTGTTACAAAATATGTTAATGAATTGTACGCAGATGTTTTCTCAAATACTTTTGGTTTTCATACTGTTGGATTAAGGTATTTTAATGTTTTTGGTCCAAAACAAGACCCAAATGGAGCTTATGCAGCAGTTATACCTTTATTTATGGATGCAGCAGTAACTAATTCTCCTGTAAAAATAAATGGAGATGGTGAGCAAACCAGAGATTTTACGTTTATAGAGAATGTAGTTCAAGCAAATATTAAAGCTGTTTTTTCTAATTTAAAATCGCATGAAGTATTTAATGTAGCTGTAGGAGAAAGAATTAGCATAAATGGTCTTTGGAATCAAATAAAAAGACTTTCTGGAAAAAACAATAAAATTATTTATGGGCCTTCAAGACAAGGAGATGTAAGAGATTCATTAGCAAACATAGACAAAGGAAAAAAACTTTTAGGTTATAATCCAAAATACAAGTTTAATGAAGGTATTAAAATCACTTTTAAATGGTTTGAAAGCAACTTAAAGTTTATTTATAAACAATAAAAACTGAATTATTAAAGTTGATGATTTTTTGAATAAAATTAATACTAATTTTTAGCAATAATTTTATTTTAAGCGTTTTATTACTACAAACACTATTTTTTGTGTAATATAATTTTAAAATTATTATTTTCGCAGATACGAAGTAAATCCATTTGTTCTAAAAACAAGCATTTAGTTTCGTTTTAATTTTAAAGAAATGAATAAAAAAATAGCAATTATAGGTTTAGGATATGTAGGCTTGCCTTTAGCAGTAGAATTTGCTAAAAAATATCAAGTTGTGGGTTTTGATATTAACGAATCTAGAGTAAGTGATTTAAAATCAGGTCACGATAGCACACTGGAGGTTAGTGATGCAAATCTATTGTCTGTATTAAACAAAAGTAAAGATAAAGGCTTAACTATTTCTAGTGATGTTAAAAAAATAGCTTCTTGTCAAGTTTATATAGTAACAGTACCTACACCAGTAGATAAAAATAACAGACCTATTTTAACACCACTAATTAAATCTTCTCAAACTATAGGGAGCATCCTAAAAAAAGGAGATATAGTAATTTATGAATCTACAGTTTATCCAGGTGTTACAGAAGACGAATGCGTTCCAGTATTAGAAAAAACGAGTAGTTTAAAATTTAATCAAGATTTTTATTGTGGCTATTCACCAGAACGTATTAATCCAGGCGATAAAACACATACTGTTGCTAACATTATGAAAGTAACTTCTGGATCTACTCCAGAGATTGGTATAGAGGTCGATAATTTGTATAGCTCGATAATTACAGCAGGAACCCATTTAGCACCAACAATAAAAGTAGCAGAGGCTGCTAAAGTTATAGAAAATGCACAAAGAGATATCAATATTGCTTTTGTAAACGAATTAGCAATGATTTTTAATAAATTAGATATTGATACGCATGCTGTTTTGGAAGCTGCAGCAACAAAATGGAATTTTTTACCTTTTAAGCCAGGACTAGTTGGTGGTCATTGTATAGGTGTTGATCCTTATTATTTGGCTCAGAAAGCGCAAGAAGTAGGTTACCATCCAGAAATTATTTTAGCAGGAAGACGCTTAAACGACGCTATGGGAGAATTTGTAGCTACCGAAGTATTAAAGCTCATGGTTAAAAATGATATTGCAATTAAAAATGCTAAAGTTTTAATGCTAGGGATTACTTTTAAAGAAAACTGTCCAGATATTAGAAATACAAAGGCGATTGACGTTTATAAGGCTTTAACAGATTTTAATATGAATGTTGATGTTTACGATCCTTGGGCTTCTAGCGAAGAGGTAAATGCTGAATATAATATTAATACCATAGAGACAATTAAAACAACTTACGATGCTATTATTCACGTTGTTTCGCATAATAATTTTTTAGATTTAGATTTAGAAAGTCTTAAAAACAAAAATGCAGTTGTGTTTGATGTTAAAGGTACATTAGACTCTAAATTTGTAGACAAACGATTATAAGAATAACTATCATGAGTGATTTTTTTGCACACGAAACAGCTGTAATAGATGCTGGAGCTAACATAGGTAAAGGCACTAAAATATGGCATTTTTCCCATATTATGTCTAATTGTAAAATAGGCAAAGGATGTAATTTTGGACAAAATGTAGTAGTTTCTCCTAATGTTATTTTAGGAGATAATGTTAAAGTTCAAAACAACGTTTCAATTTACACAGGTGTTCAATGTGAGAATGATGTTTTTCTTGGACCTTCAATGGTTTTTACTAATGTTATTAATCCAAGAAGCGCTGTTAATAGAAAAAATCAGTATCTTAAAACTATTGTTAAAGAAGGTGCATCAATAGGCGCAAATGCAACAATTGTTTGCGGTAACAACATTGGTAAATTTGCTTTTATTGGGGCAGGAGCTGTTGTAACTAAGGAAATTCCAGATTATGCTTTAGTAGTAGGTAACCCGTCTAAACAAATTGGATGGATGAGTGAATATGGACATAGACTAGAATTCGATAATCAAGGCATTGCTATTTGTCCAGAAAATAATGACAGCTATAAATTAAATAATAATAAAGTAAGTAAATTACTTAAGTAAAAAATAATTAAGGATTAATGAAAAATTTCGCATTAATAGGAGCCTCTGGATATATTGCTCCAAGACATTTAAAAGCAATTAAGGATACTAATAATAACCTAGTAGCAGCCTACGATCGTTTTGATAGTGTTGGGATTATGGATAGCTATTTTCCAAACGCTGATTTTTTTGTTGAGTTTGAAAGATTCGACAGGCACTTAGAGAAATTAAAACAAGAGAGAAATGTAAAATTAGATTACGTAAGTATTTGTACTCCTAATTATTTACACGATTCTCATATAAGAATGGCTTTAAGAAGAGGAGCAGACGCTATTTGCGAAAAACCTTTAGTACTAAACCCATGGAATATAGATGCTTTAACTAATGTAGAAAAAGAAACAGGACAAAAAGTTTATAATATTCTTCAATTAAGAGTTCATAAAAGCATAATTGAATTAAAGAAAAAAATTGACGCAGCACCAAAGGATAAAATTTTTGATGTTGATTTAACATATTTAACCTCTCGAGGTAATTGGTACTATACCTCTTGGAAAGGAGATAAATCTAAATCTGGAGGCATTGCTACAAATATAGGTGTTCATTTTTACGATATGCTATCTTGGATATTTGGAGACGTAAAGGAAAATATAGTACATGTTCACGAACATGATAGAGCATCTGGTTATTTAGAGCTTGAAAGAGCGCGTGTAAGATGGTTTTTATCTATAAATGAAGATGTGTTGCCAGACGATATTAAAGCTAAAGGACAGAGAACCTACAGATCTATAACAATAGAAGGCGAAGAACTAGAATTTAGTGGAGGCTTTACAGACTTACATAATAGAGTTTATGAAGGTATTTTAGATGGAAATGGCTATGGTCTTGAAGATGCTAGACAAGCTATAGAAATTGTACATAATATTCGCCATGCAGAACCTAAAGGTTTAGTTGGAGACTACCATCCATTTGCTAAGAAAGCGTTTGC
>NZ_JALZVX010000042.1 GCF_023299985.1 Lacinutrix sp.
ACCGTTATACTTAATTGCTCCGAAAGAAATTCTGCCGAATTTTTTCGGAGCAAATTTTTGTTTTTAAAATGGTTTCTGTTTAAATCGATCTTGAAAATGCGCGTCGTAAAGTTTAGCGGAATTAATCCCGAGAGTAGTTTTGTGCTTCGAAGTCGCAATGTTTTAAAATTTGGTTTTTTGAAAATGATAAAAAACAAAATCTTAAAACCTCGCTTTTTACTTTCCGATATTAATTGTGTTTTTTCGAGCAATTTTACGGTTGGAGTTTAGCTTTTTAGCGGAATTTATTGCGGATTATTTACAGGTTTTACGGCTGTTTCTGCATTTATTGTGGCGAAGTGGAATC
Source organism: Lacinutrix sp. (assembly GCF_023299985.1). Lineage (GTDB taxonomy): Bacteria > Bacteroidota > Bacteroidia > Flavobacteriales > Flavobacteriaceae > Lacinutrix. The sequence continues at coordinate 347 of NZ_JALZVX010000042.1, forward strand.
GTAAACTTAGCAAGTTTATTTGTTTCGGAGGGTTTCGTTGTGTTTCGGCTAAAAGCAAAGTGAACGGCAAATCTTTTTCGGGAACAAAATGTGCTTACTCGGTTGTGTCGCAAAAAAGTATAACAATACATAAAAGCAATAAGCGGTTTAGTGATTTTCGGGAAGTCAATTAATTATTCTAACTTTGGGTAAAACTTAAAACGCGGTTGCAAATTTGCGCTTACTGCGTTTATCAAAGACCGTTGCCATTAATACCTCAAAAAATGTCTTTAAAAAAGGTTCCGTCTAAAACAGAATATAATTGTAACTAATTCGTTACATTTGTAATATGAGAGAAATCGATATTACAGAAGAATGTTTGGAATTTATCGACAAACAAAACGACAGAGTTTCACTTAAATTTTTCCAACTAGTAGAAGTTATTGGCGAAATTAAAGTCGTCAACTCAAACTTTCTCAAAAAACTGCAATCAACTCAATTTTATGAATTGCGGATTAAAGCAGGAAACGAATATCGAGTTGTAATATTTGCTATCGACCATCTGAATTTTGCTGAATGCACTAAAGCTGTTTGTTTATGTGGATTTCAGAAAAAAGGAACTAAAGATTACACAAAGGCGATTAAACAAGCCGAAAAAATATTAGAAGATTATCTAAAAGAGAAATAATTATGGGAAAGTCAATAAACGCAAAAGAACTGATTGCCAAGCGCTACGGAAAAGAAGGTTCAAAAGAACGTGAGAAATTTAGAGAAGATGCTTTTTCTTTCTATTTTGGAGAAATCATTAAAAATCGGAGAAAGGAATTACATATGACTCAAGAGAACCTTGCCGAAAAGGTTGGCAAGAAAAGACCATATATTTCGCGAATTGAAAACGGAGAAGATATTCAATTATCGAATTTCGCTTTGATTGCAAATGCTTTAGGATTATCGATTCAGCTATCAGCGGAATAGTACTAATGGCAACACCGTGTATAGAAAATCGCTTAAATAAGGCTTAAAACAAAGTGAGTTGCCTATTTTTATTATGATTTTCCTGCGGAAAATCTAAGGATATAAGAAACGCGACTTCCCATACACAATACCGTTGTAGATAATTTCAAAAAACTTTATGGCTGATCATTCTATATCAGAAGAAAATAAAATATTCTTAAAAGAATTTTATTCTTTAGTAAATGAACTTGATGATAAAAAAGAACTAGAGAAAACAGCACAAATTAAACTGAATCACTTAATAAAAGTTGCAGAATTTTTAGTCATAGCCAAACCTCAATCACACACAAAGAATCATAAAGAAAATCTTCTGAAATATTTAGAATTACTTCTATTATATTTTAATTCCAACGAATACGCTAAAACTGATTATGTAATCCTAAAAACTAGCCTACTTTATTCTATAAAACAGTGGATGTGGAAATATGGATATAGAAGCACATATGAATTAATTAATTTTAGAATATATTCTGGGCTCTTTGTCGATTTCGTCATATGGCTTATTCTATATAAAGAACACTTTTATTTTGTTCCAATAATAACATTGATTTATATTTCATACGGAATAAAGGATTTTTGGAGAGTAAAAAAAGAAAACAAACTATTGAATTTAATATAAGAACTATCTATAACCCCGTTTTTAGATAATTAAACTAAACAAAAAAATGAAGTCAATAATTTTAATCCTAGCATTGACGTTTATCACTTTTAGCATAAGAGCTCAAGTCTGTAATTGTGACCTATATGGATATAGTTCAATGAAAGGAGGTACTCCAAGTTTTACTGCGAAATTTAAGAATGGAAATAAGTTAATTATCTGCGGTAATGGAAATTATGATAAAGAAGAAACTTTTTTTGAATCTGAATTTACAGTTTATAATTGTTTAGATAATAATCTCCCCATTTCGCGTTATGGAGCTGTAAAAGACTGCAGAATTGATTTTAAGAATGATACGCTGAAAATTACTGAACTCAAACGGTTAGCAATCGGAAAAAATTGGGAATTAAAGACTGTTGACTATAAAACTGAATCGTTCTATTTTGTTAACGATTCTCTTTATAAAAGAGAAAGAATTACTATACCAAAATTTGAAATAAGTCAAAACAAAATAGATGAATTTTACTCTTTTTGGGCAAATCCAATTTTTGATACAAACATAACAGGAGAAGGATTTAAGAAAATCTATTATGAGAGAATTAAGAAACTAGAGATTTTATCTATTTATTGTGATATAAGGGCTTTGGAAATATTAAAAAACTATGGAAATTCTTCTGAAGGATTTTGTTGTGAGCTCGCTGAAACTAAAATGGATGCTTTAAAGATTATTGATAATATAGAAAAACTATCTACAACCCCGTGTATATAAAATCGCTTATATTAGGGATTAATACAAAGTGAGTTGCTCCTTTTTATTATGATTTTCCTGCGGAAAATCTAATGATATAACAAACGCGACTTTCCATACACAATACCGTTACCTGTAATTTGAAAAAAATGAGAACAAAACTTACTTTAATTTTATTTATTTATATTTCATTCTTGCCAATTTACGCTCAAAAAATTACAGAAAATCCAATTGTTAATTTCGATAAACTGTGGTCTGAATTTGATAATCGATACGCAAATTTCAAATTAAAATCTATTGACTGGGACAGTGTTTATGCTAAATACAGACCGAAAATTAGTGAAGAATCAACATCCAATGAATTGTTTAATGTCTGTTGTGAAATGCTAAAAGAACTTGATGATGGTCATATTAGTTTAGAAGGTGAAATAAATGCAAAAGAAAGGTATTGCGGAATTGAAAATAAAGTTCACATTATAAGTGAATTTAAGTCATTCAATAATTTACGAATACTAGTCGATAAATCTTTAGAAGAAAATGGATTTTCCTCATTTATGAATAAAAAGAAAAATGGACTAATTAATTTTTCCGTTTCTGCAAATTACGGTTATTTAAGAATAGACGAAATGGAGGGATTTGCAATTGGAGAATTAAAAAAATCTATAAACCAAGCAATCAGAACATTTCAAGATAAAAAAGGTTTAATAATAGATGTTAGGTTTAATGGCGGTGGAGATGATTTAATATCTTATAAAATAGCAGGAAGATTTGCAGATAAAAAAAGGCTTGGACATTATAAACAAACAAGAATTAATGGAACATCTAATTTTACAGAATTAGAGTCTTGGTATTTAAAACCAAAAGGTAGAAAGCAGTTTACAAACCCAATCATTATTCTAACTAGTGATTGGTCTGCAAGTGCTACTGAAATATTTATATTGGCAATGAAAGAGTTGCCCTATGTAACAATAATTGGTGACACCACAGAAGGTATTCTTTCTGATATGTATCCTTTTAAATTGCCAAATGGCTGGAAAGGAACATTATCACACCAAAAGTATTTTTCTACAAAAATGGTAAATTACGAAGGAAAAGGAATTGAGCCTGATTTTAAAATATTAAACTATAAGCAAGATAAATCGGATGTGGTATTATTGAAAGCAATTGAATTGTTGGATAAAAACTACAGGTAACACCGTATAAAATTAATTGCTGGTTCTAGCCTATTTACGAAAGTCCTCGCGGACTTTCTATCTGTGATTTATTTGCTAACTTTAGTGCCTAAACCACGCAACTAATCTTATACAAACACGTT
>NZ_JALZVX010000043.1 GCF_023299985.1 Lacinutrix sp.
CCAACTAGCGACTACTGGTTTACTGTAGAATATAGAGAACCAAGTACAGACCAAAAGAAATCGATAAGAGCACATTTTACGCTTAAGCGATAAAAGTAAAATTTAAACATTTGTTAATATAAAAAACGCTTGAACTTCTGTTCAGGCGCTTTTTAATGTTCTTAAAAGAATTAATTTAAATTTTATAAAATAAACCTACACTTAATGCTGCTTGTTTAGCAACATTATTAGCAAAAAACGCACCTCCGAAACCTGCGCTAACTCCAAAGTTATCTGTAAAATTATAAAGTCCTTTTAATCCAAAAGAACCATACTCTTGGTTATTAATATATAACGCGGTTTCTAAAGATGTTATTGGTAAAACTACATCGCCATTATTAAAAGATTCAACAACATCTACAAAAACAGCTAATGTTGTCTTTTTTATAGATGTTAATCCAAACTCTCCTCCTATTCTAAAATTAGAACTATAGGAATTAGTTCTTATGTCTGCTCCTATAAATCCTTGAAAATAATAGTTTGAATAGCCTTTACCTATATTAAGTGTTGGTGTAAATGTCCATGCATTATAACCAGTTCTAATACCTGAAGCCAAATTAGAAGTAGAAGTATTCGCTTCGACATTAAGTTGTCCCGAAAGCACAAATTTACCTTTATAGATATTCTGCTTAAGTCCAACTTGAATATTCCCTATCCTTGTTTCAGTAGCTTCAACGATAGAAAGAGGGAGTGTTGAGTTTTCTATTACATCTCCAGTTTTTATTGATTTAAATGGAACATTAACTAATAGCGTTAAATTATCATTTAAACCATACTCTCCATATAATTGAATAGTATTATCTGTAATACTCCTACTTGTAAAAAACTCATTTTCATTAAATATCTCACTATAATTTGGTATTGTAGTGTAAGAAATTTGAGAAAACAGCTCTCCTTTCTTTTTTGTCCAAGCACTTTGTGCATTAGATTTATGAATTGAAAAACAACAAAACATTAGAGATAAAACCAATATATAAAAGTATTTAAAGTTATTCATTATTGTAAAAAAATTTAAGTTAAAATCACTAGAAATAATTATCCTGTTTGTCTTTAATTTCATATAATACTTACTAAGTTGTTTTAATAATATTACCTTGAGCCTAAAGTTTGTAAATTTGCATTGGTTATAAACATAAAATGAGAAAAAGAAAAAAATTAACATTTAAACGAGTTCTTAAAATAATAACTGGAGTTATTATATTTTTCACTTTACCTACACTTCTACTCTACTGTTTTCTTTATTTTAAATACAATGAAGATTTACCAGTTGGAGAAGAAACAACACAAGCTGATATTCTAGCAAATAAAATGCTTAATGCTTTAAATTACGATGCTTATAAAACTACAGACTATATAGAGTTTACGTTTAAAAAGCGTCATCATTACAAATGGAACAAAACCAAAAACACCTGCAAAGTCTACTGGAAAAACTTTAAAGTTAATTTAGATTTAAACGATCTATCCAAAAGTGAAGCTTTTAAAAACGAAACAAAAATTGAAGGCGAAGACACTAAAAAATTAATAGAAAAAGCAATAAGCTATTTTAATAATGATACTTTTTGGCTAGTAGCACCATATAAAGTGTTTGATGAAGGTGTTAAACGTAGTATTGTAACTTTAGAAAACAACGAAAAGTCTTTATTAGTTTCTTACACTTCTGGTGGCTCGACGCCTGGAGATTCTTACTTATGGCATTTAGATATAGATGGTAAGCCTAAAAGCTTTAAAATGTGGACTTCTATTTTACCTATTCAAGGTTTAGAAGCTACTTGGAGCGATTGGAAAACTACTGAAACTGGAGCTGTACTACCAACGTTTCATAAAATGATGATTTTAGGATTAGAGATTGAAGGAATTAAAAGTTCTCAATTAGACTATTTAAAAATTACGTGTCAAGAAAAAGAAATACAAGAAGAAGATTCTGTATTAGATCCAACAATAATTAGGACTTGTAATTACAAAAATTTCACATCTGTTTCAGAGGGAAACGCGAGCTACGTTGGTAAATATTATTGGGACTATAAACTTTTCGAAACAAGAAATGATTCAGTAATAGAGATTAAAAATTCTGAAATGTTCAATTCTAATAGCGAAGAATTAGAGCAAAAATTAAATGTTCTAATAAAAGAGCAATATAATTCAGACCTAAGAATCCCAGAACTAAAAAACTGTATGTCTCAAATAAAATTTAGACATTATAGTTTAGATGAAATGGGAATTATGTTTAAAGAATCTAAAGAAGTTGAATTCCATCTATACTATAAACTGCCAAGCGCTTGTGATAATGTTGGGAGCTCAATAAAAAGAATGAAACTTTCAGAAATTAAAAAATATTTAAAATAATCCTACTTACTCTTCTGCCCAACAAACTGCTGCTCCTTTACCTTAAACAAAACATTAAAAGTTGTTAAACTGCCATAAATACGTGTAATATATTGTTGTAAATCTATCTTTTCTTGTTCTTCAAGATTACTAGAATTCACTTTTTGCTCCATTACACGAAGTCTATCGCGAACCATTGTTATTTTGTGAAAGAAATCGTCAATTTTAATTTCTTTACTTTTTAAGTTGGTATCGTTAGGTTCCAAAATAAGCTTTCCGCCTTTCCATTTATCGCCAATATGCACAACTTCAGAAACATCGCTGTATTTTTTTAGTAAACGCATCATACTTTGCTCTACATCAAAGAAACTTACTGTATCTACTTCATTTTCTGATGCTTCAATAATTTCTATCTCTTCATTAAAAATAATCGTTTCCAATCCGTTATTTATAAAAGTTACCCAATACTGTTGGTTATCAACATTGGTAATCACTCCTTTTCCATATTCTTTGTGGCTAATTCTTGAGCCTATTCCTAATATATTCATATTTTACATATTTTCTGCGCGCGCAGAAATCTTATTAATATTAAACTTAATTTTAAATGATACTCTGAGGTTTTCAGAAAACAAAACACTAAAATAGAAAAATTCTCTAACTAATCATAAGATTCCTGCCTACGGCTAGAATGACATTCAATTTTAATAAAATCCTAACTAATTCAGCTTAAAAAAGAAGAGCAAAAACCGTAACTTCGCAAATCTGCTTAAAAACTGTAGAATATTACTGATTTATGACAAATTTTGAAGAAAACATAGTAGTACAAGGTGCGAGAGTTCATAATCTAAAAAATATAGATGTTACTATTCCACGAGAAAAATTAGTGGTCATCACTGGTTTATCTGGTAGTGGAAAGTCTTCTCTTGCTTTTGATACTATTTATGCAGAAGGACAACGTCGTTATATCGAAACATTTTCGGCATATGCTAGACAGTTTTTAGGTGGTTTAGAACGACCTGATGTTGATAAAATTGACGGACTTTCTCCGGTAATTGCGATAGAACAGAAAACAACAAGCAAATCGCCACGATCAACCGTTGGTACTATTACTGAGATTTACGATTTTCTACGTTTGTTATACGCTCGTGCTAGTGATGCTTACAGTTACAACACTGGCGAAAAGATGGTGAGTTATAGCGATGAACAAATAAAATCGTTAATAATAGAAAGCTACAAAGGCAGGAAAATAAGCGTATTATCTCCCGTTGTGCGTTCTCGAAAAGGACATTATCGCGAATTGTTTGAACAAATTGCAAAACAAGGTTTTGTAAAAGTAAGAACAGATGGTGAGATTAAGGATTTAGTAAAAGGCATGAAACTAGATCGTTACAAAATGCATGATATTGAAATTGTAATCGATAGGCTTAAAATTGATGATACTATTGCTAATGATAAACGTCTAGACGAAACCATAAACACTGCCATGTATCATGGTGATGATATTTTAATGGTTATTGACAATGACACGCAAGAAGCACGCTATTTTAGTAGAAGTTTAATGTGTGCGAATTCGGGAATTTCTTACCCAAATCCTGAGCCTAATAATTTCTCTTTTAATTCACCAAAAGGCGCGTGTAATAATTGTAATGGCATTGGAGATTTATACCAAGTTAATGAGAAAAAGATAATTCCAGACGATAGCTTATCTATTAAAAACGGAGCTTTAGCACCTCATGGACCAGAAAAGAAAAGTTGGATTTTTAAACAGTTAGAATTAATTGCAGAGCGTTTTAACTTTAAAATGACTGATGCTTACAAAGACATTCCGAAGGAAGCAAAACAAATTATTTTATATGGTGGTAACGAGAAATTTACTGTAGATAGTAAAACACTTGGAGTAAAAAGAGATTACAAAATAGATTTTGAAGGTGTTGCTAATTTTATTGATAGTCAATATAAAAATGCAGAATCAACTTCTTTAAAACGTTGGGCAAAAGATTATATGGACAAAGTAAAATGTCCTGTATGCGAAGGCTCTCGCTTACGTAAAGAATCATTATACTTCAAAGTTGCTGGAAAAAATATAGCAGAATTAGCAAATAAAGATATTGTTGATTTAGCAGAATGGTTTGATGGTTTAGAAAAAAGCCTTTCAGAAAAACAAATTAAAATTGCCGAAGAAATAATTAAAGAGATTAAAGCAAGACTTCAGTTTTTACTAGACGTTGGTTTAACTTATTTGTCCTTAAACCGAAGTTCTAAATCGCTTTCTGGTGGTGAAGCACAGCGTATTCGTTTGGCTACGCAAATAGGTTCGCAATTGGTTGGCGTGCTTTATATACTAGATGAACCTAGTATTGGTTTACACCAACGTGATAACGAAAAACTAATTAATTCTCTAGTGGCACTACGCGATATTGGAAACTCTGTTATTGTGGTAGAACACGATAAAGATATGATTGAGCGTGCAGACCATGTTATCGATATTGGTCCACGTGCTGGAAAACATGGTGGCGAAATTATAAGCCAAGGCACACCAAAACAATTATTAAAAGAGAAAACGCTAACTGCTGAATACCTAAACGGTAAAAAACAAATTGAAATTCCTAAAAAACGCCGAGAAGGTAATGGTAAATATATAGAACTTAAAGGTTGCACAGGTAACAACTTAAAAAACGTTTCAATTAAAATACCTTTAGGAAAAATGATTGGTGTTACAGGTGTTTCTGGAAGTGGAAAATCTACTTTAATTAACGAAACACTTTATCCTATTCTTAACGCTTATTACTTTAATGGTGTAAAAAAACCAATGCCTTATAAAAGCATTAAAGGTTTAGAACATTGCGATAAGGTTATCGATATTAATCAGTCTCCAATTGGTAGAACACCACGAAGTAATCCTGCAACTTACACAGGTACTTTTGGAGAAATAAGAAGCTTATTTGCAAAAATTCCAGAAGCTATGATACGTGGTTATAAACCTGGTCGTTTTAGTTTTAATGTTACTGGTGGACGCTGTGAAACCTGCAAAGGTGGTGGATTAAGAGTTATAGAAATGAATTTCCTTCCAGACGTATATGTGGAGTGCGAAACTTGCCAAGGCAAACGTTTTAATCGCGAAACTTTGGAGATTAGATATAAAGGAAAAAGTATTAGCGA
>NZ_JALZVX010000044.1 GCF_023299985.1 Lacinutrix sp.
CTACGTAAATTTACGTAGTAAACATACGTAGTTCTACGTAGCTTAAAAATAACGACTTGCAAATATTATGTAGTAAATTTCTTATTCAAAATGGTATTTCATCGAAATTAATTATAGACTAATCGAAAAACACGTTAAAAACATCTTTTTATAGTGGTATTTAAAAATATGTATTGAAATAATTATATACCTTTACAGTGCTATTAATCAATATATATTTAACATGAAAAAAGTAATTTTTGGTGCTGCGGCACTATTATTCTCAGGCGCAATAATGGCGCAAGTTACACAAGATGCATTAACAGATTTTAACGGAACAGACTCAGTAGATGCTCAACAAGCAGCTGATTTTAGTTTTGGTTCTGGTAATCAAGGTGAAGGTATCCAATCCGGTAACACAAACAAACTACAAGTTTTACAAGCAGGAACTAACCAGTCTTCTTACTCAGTTCAAGGTGATGGTTTAGGAGCAGGAGGTAACAGCGCAAGAATCTGGCAAACAGGTGAAGTTACAAATGTTAGTGGTGAAGAAAATGCAGCTGATGTAAGACAATTGGGTACTGAAAACCAGTCAACAACTGTTCAAGGCGGAGATTTTAATGAATCTGTTACACGTCAAGGCCTTAAAGATGGTGGCTTAAGTGGATTTAACAAAGCTTCGATCTTACATGGTACTGCAGAGCAAGGAGAAATGAACTTCTCTATGATCGAGCAAGATGGTCAAACCAATCAAGCAAGAACAATCCAACAGTATGATAATAATCAAGCTAGAATTGTTCAAGAAGGAGATACAAACATCTCTCAACTACACCAAAATGCTACGTCTAATGGAGCAGACGGTAATGTTGCAATTGCAGAGCAGTATGGAGATCAAAACGTGTCTCAAACATACCAAGCTGGTAGTCGTAACACAGCACATTCTGTACAAGAAGGAAACATGAATATTGTTAACCAAACGCAATTAGGTGATGATAATGAAGCATTAGTCGATCAAGGTGCAGATGTTGAGCCAATTAATTCTTTTGGGGATTCTCAAGCAGACTTGGATGCAGCAATAAATACTTTTGCAGATTCTGGTTTTACTAACGGTAATGATAATACAGGAGGAGGTTCTACAGCAGGTATGGCACTACAAGTACAAACTGGTAGCGATAACTTAGGTTACATTGGGCAATGGGGAGACAGTAGTGAAGCTAGTGATTACGCTGAACAAAACCAGACAGGTAACACTAATGGCGCTTATATGGTGCAAAATGCACATGGTTCTGCTACAGGTGGTGCTAATTACGGTCGTCAAGATCAAACAGGAGACAGTAACTTTGCTGTTGCTGGACAAAATGGTGCAAACCACAAAACTTACCAAAGACAAGTAGGTGATTTTAATGCAGCTATTACTTCTCAAAAAGGAAATGCTAACTTAGTAAGTACTTATCAAAGTGGAGATGGAAACGTAGCATTATCTGGACAAAGAGGTGTAGCTAACCAAACTTTAATTGTACAGAAATCTGGAGTTGCAGATGGTTCAGGACATAGTTTTCAGGCTAGTCAAAACTTAGCAGATGGTACACCAAATGGAGGTAATACTATTAGTGTATTACAATTAGGTCCTTCTGGAGATGTTAATGGTATTCACGAAGGTTGTGATTTCCAAGATCAGGGAACATTAGGTACTCCTGCAGATATTGATAGTTTTATTTTAGATGCTCCATGTGGTCCAGGTTGCTAAAATTTAGCAATACTATATAGATTCTAAAATCTAAATTATTACATAAATTTAAAAGGAGGATGTCAAAATAGCAAGCATCCTCCTTTTTTTATTAATCTACAACTATGAAAACAATAGTAAATAGTACACAAAAGAGTATACTTTCTTTTATATGTTTATTTGTATTCCAAATAATCATCGCACAAACTTACAATGATAACGAAGATACCGAAAGTACAGAGGCTTCAACAACTGTAGGAGGACAACAGTTTTCTCAAACACAATTTTCATCTTTTTTTGATACAACTCCAAATCCAATATTAGAAAACATACAAAGTAATTCTATAGCTATAGAACAAGCTGGTTCTAATAATACAATTATAGCAAGAGTAGCTTCAAGAGCTAGTGAAATTAACATCAATCAAAACGGACTTGGTAATGATGTAAACTTAATTTATAAGGTAGATGCAGTAGTGTCAAACCTAAGTCAAAATGGAAATGATAATATTATTAAAGATTATGTTATAGATCCGAATGCAAAGGTGTCTTTAGATCTTCAGCAAACTGGAAATAATTTAATTTTCGATAAGTTTGGTTCTAATAATATTTCAAAAAATATTAAATTTAATCAAACCGAAGCATCTCCAACAATAATAATAAGAAGCTTTAATTAATATTTTAGATGCCTACTAAACCATTAAAAATATTGATTTTTTTGTTGATTTTCATTTTTATTGAAAATGTTAATGCACAAAAGCTTTACAATAAAGAGGTTAAGGCAATTATAAAAATTGATAATAAAAGCGACTTTACTACTTACAGCGCAACTGTTCAAAATTTAACACAATCAGATAAAAGTTTACGATATGAGTTTTTAGCATTTAAAGTAGATGCTAATAATAACGCTTCCAAAAGCTCGCAAGCTAATAGAATTTATTTAAAAGGAACTGAGAAAAAAATACTTTCATCTCTTACCATTAATAACGTTATAGAGGGTGAAATAACACTAGTGTTATTAATATATCCAGAAGAGGATGAGGATAAAACAGTAGGAGCTATTGGTAAAAGTAGAATAGTAATTACGAGTAATGCTAATGGTTTATTGGAAATAACAGGCGATGTAGAGCAAGAAGAGAATGAAGATGGTGTTTTTTTGCAAGGACTTGTTATAAAAAAAGTAATAACAAAGTCAGGAAGGGATTTTCATCGTTATTTTTATTCAGAATATTTTAATAAAGGAATAAAAACAGATAAAAATATTTTAATTAAAGAAGTTCCTGGGCAAAGAAGAAGTACAAGAGTTTTTGTCGAGGTAGATGGAAAACTAGTTTGGCAATTTTTTGTAAATCCTAAAAAAGAGTTTTTACAAGAGATGGCTGTTACCGCATTAGATAGAAGTATAAGATATTTGCAACAATTACAAAGAACTAAAAACACACAAATACGCTATTAATTATGAAACCAAAATTATTATTAATTCTTTTTTTAGGTGCTTGCACGTTTACGTATGCTCAGCAATTTAGTTATAAGCCATTAAATCCAGCTTTTGGAGGAGATACTTTTAATTATAATTGGTTGTTAAGTTCAGCAAACGCTCAAAATGATTTTACCGCAGATACAGAAGCAAGAGAGGAGCAAACTGAATTAGAACAATTTGGAGATCGTTTAAATGATCAAGTATTAAGTCAAATATCAAGAGCTCTTTTAGCACAGCAAGTAGAATCTGTTGGAGATTTTGATGAAGAAGGCACTTTTACTTTTGGAACACTTAATGTAGAGGTGTTTGAGTCTGACGAAGGTTTGGTAATTAACATTCTAGATACTTCTAATGGAGAACAAACCCAAGTTGTTGTTCCAAACCCATAGTATATAATTTGCTTTTTATGAAAAACTACCAAGTAATATTAGCCACTTTGGCAGTATCTTTATTTTTAAGTTCCTGTGGCACTTATTTTAATCAACCTTTTTCTCAAGAACCTGCGAGAATAGGTGAGAATTCTAAATCCACGCAAAAAATATTAGATCTTCCGCCACCTAAAGTGCCATTAGAGGTTGCTGTCTATAATTTTAGCGACCAAACAGGTCAATTTAAAGCAGTAGAAAATGGAAGTACTTTTAGTAACGCTGTTACTCAGGGATCTACAACTATTCTTATTAAAGCATTGGGAGACTCAGGTTATTTTATTCCTCTAGAAAGGGAGAACTTTAACAATCTAGCTACAGAGAGAAATATAATTCGTACTACAAAAGAGGAATATTCAAAAGGATTAAACCCTAATGAGCCAGCAATAAAACCGCTTCTATATGCTGGTTTAATGCTTGAAGGCGGTATTATTTCTTACGATACTAATATTGTAACAGGTGGAGCAGGTGCTAGATATTTTGGAGTAGGTGGTTCAGCACGTTATAGACAGGATCGTATTACAGTCTATTTAAGAGCTGTTTCTACTCAAAGTGGAGAGGTTATAAATACAGTTTACGTTTCTAAAACTATTTTATCTCAAGCAGTTGATATAAGTTTATTTCGATTTGTAAAATTTCAAAGATTATTAGAAGCAGAAACAGGTTTTACTCAAAGCGAACCAGTACAGTTAGCAGTAAAAGACGCAATAGAGAAAGCAGTACATGACTTAATTATGGAAGGCATAGAAGATGGCTATTGGTCTACAAAAGCAGGTTTAGAGATAGATAAAGAATTGGTGGCTAATTACAAAGAAGAGAAAGACGCAGCTAATGCTACAGAGCTTTTTAATCGTTTTACTTTTAAACGAAGAACAGACAATGTTTTGCATGTTTCTCTTGGAGTAACTAAAATTAATGGAGATTATATAAATGCAGAATACCAACTTAATAGTCGAATAGGTTACAAGCGTTATTTAACCTCTCATTTTAATTTAAATTTAAATGCAAATAGATTTAATTTAGTTAATAAAGGCCTTTTAGATAAAAGCTTTGTTTCCATAGGTGCTAATGTTGAATATACGGTCTTACCATCAGATAAATTAACACCTTATATATATGCTGGTGGAGGAACTAATATCTCTAACGATTTTAATAATATTGATCCAAAAATTCAAGTTGGTGCTGGATTAGAATATTTAATAACTGAAAGAATTGGTATTACTGGTTTCATAGAAAACAACTTTGTATTTAGCGATTTGGTGGATGATTTAGATATAGGGTCTAGAGATGATATGTATTTAAGACTTGGCGTTGGATTAAACTTATATATTGGTAATTATAATACTAAGAAAGATCTTGAACGAGAAAAAGAAAGAGAAAGAAAGAAAGAATTAAAACGTGTAAAAAAAGAAAATATAAATAAAGAATTGCAGCAAAAAAGAGATGAAAAAGAAGCAGAGAAAAAGCCTGCCGTTGTAGATGAAAATAAAGAGGGCAATTAAAAATAAATCCTACTATAATGAAAAAAATAAAACACATAATAAATTTATTAATTATAATGCTATTTATTATGGCTTGTAGTGAAGATCAAATTGATGGAATTCGCATAGGCTCCATAAATGGTAAAGTTGTAGCAGAAGGTACTAATGCACCTTTAGAGAATGTAAAAATATCTACAAATCCAGTTACAAGTACTGTTTTTACAGATGTTGATGGTAATTTTGTTATCGATAATGCTGTGGTAGAAACCTATGCAGTGCAAGCAGAATTAGATGGTTTTGTAACAGCGTTTGAATCGGTTACAGTGCTAGAAAATACTGCGGCAGCAGCAGCTTTTGAATTAGTTACGTCTAACGCAAATAATCAGTCACCAACCAGTCCAGATTTAATTTTCCCTGAAGATTTAGCAATAGAAGTTCCTTTAGAGATTGAATTTACTTGGAATTCTTTAGATCTTGATGTTAATGATGAATTATCTTATACTTTAGAGCTTAGAAATGGAAGTACAAATGAAGTAGAAATGTATGAAGTAGAACAGGATACTTTTTACGTAGCAAATAACTTACAGTTATCTACAACTTACTTTTGGCAAGTTACGGTAAATGATGATATAAATGAGGATGTTATATCGGCAGTTAGTCAATTTTCAACAATTACTGTACCTAATAATCCTTTTGTTTTTATAAGAGAAGAAAATGGTAATAGTGTAATATATTCTGGTAAAGAAGATCCTGAAGGTGGAGCAGAAGCAGAATTAGATTTCGATTTACTTAAGCTAACAAATGAGTCTAACAATAGTTTTAGACCAAGATCTAACGTGGCAATTAATAAAATTGCTTATTTACGTACTGTTGGCGGAAGTACTCAACTTTTTACTATGAATACAGATGGCTCTAATCAAACCCAAGTAACTAGTACAATTCCAGTAAATGGGTTTAGACTAGAACATGTAGATTTTTGCTGGGCACAGAGTGGAAGTAAACTTTATTATCCTAGTTTCGATAAATTATACCAAATAAATCCAGATGGTAGTGGGCTTTTACAAATTTATCAAACAACAGATGGATCATTTATTTCTGAAGTAGAAAGTGTCGCTTTCGATAATGATTTAATTTTAGTAAAAACAAATAACTCATTAGGATACAATGCTAGATTATTTACTGTTAGATTATCTACAGGTACTGAAGATGCTATTGTTGTTGAAGGATTGCCTGGAGCTATAGGAGGAATAGATATTACAGCAAACGCAGATGAAATTATTTATACTAGAGACCTCTCAGGCTCTCAAAACTCAACATACAGACAATTTCAAAGTAGAGTGTTTATTTACAATGTAGCTACAACAACTAGTACACAAGTACCTACAGATGCTTTAATTGGGTTTAATGATTTAGATGTTAAGTACGCACCAAATGAAGGCGGATTTATTCTTACAAGAGTATCTAATGCAATTAACTCAGTTCCAAGAATATTTATATACCAGTTTGGTATAGCAACAGCAGAGACAGAACTTTTTACTGCAGCATCAATGCCAGATTGGGATTAAGCAGAAAAAAAATAAAATTTTAGTTTGAGGCTTCTTATTTTTAAAAGAGCGTACAATATTATTTGTGTGCTTTTTTTTTACAGTTATATTTGCAGCTCAATACAATATTATGAGCTCAGAAATAAGTAAACGTTACAGTCAAAGAGGTGTTTCAGCATCAAAAGAAGATGTGCACAATGCTATAAAAAATATAGACAAAGGTTTGTTTCCAAAAGCTTTTTGTAAAATAGTGCCAGATTACCTTACTAACGACGATGATTATTGTTTAATAATGCACGCAGATGGAGCAGGAACAAAAAGCGCCTTAGCTTACATGTACTGGAAAGAAACTGGAGATGTTTCTGTATGGAAAGGCATTGCTCAAGATGCTTTAATTATGAATATTGACGATTTGCTTTGTGTTGGTGCAACAGATAATATAATGTTATCATCAACTATTGGTAGAAATAAAAACTTAATCACAGGTGAAGTGCTTTCTACAATAATTAATGGAACAGAAGAACTAATAGAAGATTTAAAATCGTTTGGAGTTACTATTCATTCTACAGGAGGAGAAACAGCCGATGTTGGCGACTTAGTCCGTACAATAATTGTAGATTCTACAGTTACAGCAAGAATGAAACGTAGTGACGTTATAGATAATGCTAATATAAAAGCAGGAGATGTAATTGTTGGTTTAGAAAGTTTTGGTCAAGCAACCTATGAGAAAGAATATAATGGAGGCATGGGAAGTAATGGTTTAACATCTGCAAGACATGATGTATTTAATAATTATTTAGCAAAAAAATACCCTGAAAGTTTTGATGCTGCTGTTCCTGAAGATTTAGTGTATTCCGGTCAAGTAAAGTTAACAGATTCCGTAGAAAATAGCCCAGTTGATGCAGGTAAGTTAGTCTTATCTCCAACAAGAACTTATGCTCCAATTATAAAGGAAATTTTATCAAAATTTAAGACAGATACTTTACACGGTATGGTACATTGTTCTGGAGGAGCGCAAACTAAAATTCTTCATTTTATAGATAATTTACACATAGTAAAAGATAATTTATTCCCAATTCCGCCATTATTCAAATTAATACAAGAACAATCTAAAACAGATTGGAAAGAAATGTATCAAGTGTTTAATTGTGGTCATAGAATGGAATTATATGTGTCTCCAGATATAGCTGAAGATATTATTTCTATATCTAAAAGTTATAATGTAAACGCACAAATTATTGGTAGAGTAGAAGTTTCAGAAGAAAAAAAATTGACTATAAAAAGTGAGTTTGGTGTCTTTAATTATTAGTATTTTAATTTAGTTAAATTATTTGCATTTTTATATCACTTTTCTTACAAAATAAATATTTAATCCTCAGAATAAGTATTTTGTCTGTTTTTGTAAATAAATAACGCTTTTAATCTTGTAAAAAAGCACATTAACGGTTTATTCTATATGTTTATCAATACATTTTAAATTATGAAAAACAACTACTTTTTATTGTTTGTAAAAACGGTCTTTTGCTTCTTACTAATCCCTACACTTGCAATGGCACAAAGGGATATTTTTTTAGTTATTGGCCAATCTAATACATCTGGTAGAGGTGTAGTAGAGATGGAAGATACTGTTGCGTTAAGTGGTGTAGACTTGTTTAATGGTGCTAATTGGGAACCAGCTGTAAATATAATTGGTGGAAATGGTGGCTTAAATAGATACTCAACTATATTAAATTCAAATCAAAATCAAGGTCTAAATTATACTTATACCTTTGGACGTACAGTTAATGAAGTTACTGGAAATCAAATAGGTTTGGTAGTAAATGCAAGAGGAGGAACCAATTTAAATGCTTGGGCTAAAGGTGCTACAGAAGATTATTATGGAGCAGCATTAATACAAATTAATGCTGCTTTGGCTTTACAAGGATCAACACTTAAAGGAATATTGTGGCATCAAGGAGAGTCTAATAGAAATGATTCTAATTATTTAACAAAAATAAAGACTTTTGTAACTAATTTAAGAAGTGATTTAAATATGCCTAATTTACCATTTATATTAGGTGAATTAAGCAAGCAAAGAACAGATAACGATACTTTCAACGCGAATCTAAGAAAATTATCTGATCCAACTGATGCGGCTTATATAGCTAATACTAGTTTTGCTTCTTCTGAAGGTTTAATAACTACAGATAGAACACATTTTATATCTAATTCACAACGTGTTCTAGGTTACAGGTATGGAGCAGAAGTTTTGGAAATGATTTATGGTTATAATTATATTAGAGATCAAATTGTTTATGTAACCGAAGATGCTTATGTGCGTTCTGGAGTACATGCAGATATTGTGCAACAAACAGGTTCAGAAAACGAACTTATGCGTATTACAAAAACTTCTAATAATGTTAATGACAATAGAACAGGTTTGTTTAAATTTAATATTAATAACATTACAGGAACAACAGATCGACTAATTATTGATACAACTCTATTTATTAATGCAGATCTACAGGATGATGATGGTACAGATAATAATGAGCCTATGAGTGTTAATTTTTACGATGTTGACACAAGCTGGTCAGAGGATACGGTGACGTTTAATAACGGTCCTGTTTTTTCAAACCTAATTAGTTCTAGTTTTTCAAGTTTTTTTATTGATGGTTTACATCAACGTGGCGCAGATATAGCAGAGTATATTAGAGATGGTTATGCTCAAGGAGCAAGTACTATTGCATTAGGATTACAAGCAGAAACTATAAATACACAACTAACAATTAGTACAAAAGATGATGCTGCAAATTTTTTATTAAGACCTCATTTACGCATTAGTTATATAGATACTTCTAGTAATACATTAAGTAATATTATTTTTGAAGAAAACGAATTAGATAATAAAGTAGTTTTTAAAAATCCTGTAAAAAACGAACTAGCACTTAATACTGATTTTAATATTACAGAGGTAAATATTTATAGTATTAGAGGACAACTTTTAAAAGTGCAAAAAGTAAACAATACATTTGTTAATTTAAGGGTGTCAGATTTGTTTGCAGGAACTTATATTTTAGTAGTAAAAAATAATGATAAGGATGTTGTTAAGCTATTTATAAAAAATTAATAATTAGCTTTTAATAAAATATGTTAATAGTTTTTTTGATAACTATTACTAAATAAAACCTTTAATTAAAAAGAGGAAACTACAAGTTAAACTAAAATCTATTAGATATAGTATAAATACTAGTTTAAGATTCTAAACACCTACCATTTTATAAAATTTCAACTTCTTACGCGTACTTCTATCGTTAATCATTAACAAAAACAAACTCATTAACAATTCCTGGGTTATAAATAGTTCGTATTAATGTTACAACAAAAGACCATATTGCAAGAGGTTTGTAGTAACTAAGAATTACACGAAATTTGTTTAACATATATAGGTTATAACGTGTTCTTTTGTCTATTATTTTTCAAATAAAAAAATAGGTATAAGCGAATGCTAATTGTCAAAAACTAATTTAATTCTTTTTATTACTTATATAAGAAAATAGTATTCCTTTTTATTTTTTACTATATTAGTATACCCAAATCTTAATATATTTTAACCTTGTCTCATCAAAAGCTATTATACTTTATAGCAGTTATTCTCTTTATAACTGGTATAATTACAGTATCAGAAATGTCGTTTAATATATTTCTAATACATAAGTTAATTACTTCAATAATATTTACCGGTTGTTTTTTCTACATAGGTTGTCACAAGCATAAAACCGCAACAATTATTATGCTTCTATTTGTTGTTTTCGATGCGCTTACAATATATATAGAAAGTCCTATTGCGCCTTGTGTCGCTTTAGTTATTAGAACAGTTACATTTATATTAATATCTAGTCTAGTCATAAAAAAACTCGATTTTAAAGTGCGTAATTACGCAGTGGTTTTATTTTTTGCAATAATCGCGATTCTAAATGGATACGTAATTTACTTATTAGTATCAACAGTAGATTTTGAAAAATTTAGTTTTACTGAAAGAGTTTTTTCTGTGTTTCCTAGTATTACAATGATTTTAATGTGTGTGTGTGCGGTTAATTACAATTTTAATAGATTTAATTTAAGGTCAACATTGTTTTTAATAACTGCATTTTGCTTAGCTTTTTCTGATATAGCAGTTTTTAATGCTTATTATAAAGAGCCTAATTATTTGTTCTATGTCGAAAGGTTTTTTACAATTTTAACCTTTTTATGTTTTGTAAATTATGTTATACTGGAGAATAAAAAAAGAGAACAAAATTCAGTGACGAAAACCGAACATTACTATTGATTATTTATCGTATTTTTGTTTCACAATTTTAGAAATACATGTTAGATAAATTACAAATAGTAAAACAACGTTTTGATGAGGT
>NZ_JALZVX010000045.1 GCF_023299985.1 Lacinutrix sp.
AAAAAACGTTCAGGATGATTTTTTTTGAAATCGTCCATTTTTAACGAACCAATTAAATCTGCACAAAGTGCTACTACGTTTTCGTTAGTTTTTCCTAATTCTGTTAATCCAGCTCCAAATCCAGAGCGTGTATCTTTATTTCCTTGATTTTCGTATGTTTTCATCTTTTGTCTCTTAATTTTGAAGGATTAATAGTCACCTAAAGTTTCTGCATTCTGTGCTAAACCTGTTGCTAATTGTTCATCATTAGGTGCTTTTCCATGCCAAGCGTGTGTATGCATCATAAAATCTACACCATTACCCATTACGGTTTTAAGTAAAACACAAACTGGTTTTCTTTTACCTGTTAACGACTTTGCTTCTGCCATTCCTTTTAAAATAGCATCTACATTGTTTCCTTTTTCAATTTCTAAAACAGTCCATCCAAAAGCTTCAAACTTACCTTTTATACTTCCCATTGGCAAAACAGTATCTGTAGAACCATCAATTTGTTGACCGTTTAAATCTACGGTAGCAATAATATTATCTACTTTATTTCCTGCAGCATACATTATAGCTTCCCAGTTTTGTCCTTCTTGTAATTCGCCATCTCCATGTAAACTATAAATTAAATGGTTGCAACCGTTTAACTTTTTAGCCTGTGCAGCTCCAAGAGCAACACTCATACCTTGACCTAAAGAACCTGAAGCAATACGAATGCCTGGTAAGCCTTCGTGTGTTGTTGGATGCCCTTGTAAACGTGTGTTAATTAATCTAAAAGTATTTAATTCTTCTACAGGAAAATATCCAGATCTCGCTAAAACACTATAGTAAACGGGAGAAATATGACCGTTTGAAAGGAAGAATAAATCCTCACCAATACCATCCATATCAAAACCATCTTTTCTATCCATAATTTCGTTGTAAAGTGATACAAAAAATTCTGCACAGCCTAAAGATCCTCCAGGATGTCCAGAGTTTACTTTGTGAACCATTCGTAAAATATCTCTACGAACTTGGGTTGTAATATTTTCTAATTGTTGTGTGTTTGCCATTGTTTTTAGCTTTGTTTATAAAGCATCAAAAGTAGCTTTTAAAAGAGCCTTTACAAAGATTGAGTATAGGCACTTATTAACGAATTGATACAATTTGCTAACAATTTTAAACTTTTTATAATTTTATTAAATGTTTAAGAAGCTATGTTATTTTGTTAATTATCTTTACAAGCTGAATATTTCTATATATATGACATTCGATTTAAAAGGTAAAGATGCACAAAGTAGTGCAAGAGCTGGAGTAATTACTACAGACCATGGTGTTATTGAAACACCTATTTTTATGCCTGTTGGTACAGTAGCTTCTGTAAAAGGAGTGCACCAGCGCGAATTAAAAAATGATATCAATCCAGATATTATTTTAGGAAACACCTATCATTTATATTTAAGACCGCAAATAGATGTTTTAGAGAAAGCAGGTGGTTTGCATAAATTTATGAATTGGGATAGACCAATACTTACAGATTCTGGAGGTTACCAAGTTTATTCTTTATCAGATAGGCGAAAAATTAAAGAAGAAGGTGTAAAGTTTAAATCTCATATAGATGGAAGTTACCATACATTTACACCAGAAAACGTAATGGAAATTCAACGCTCCATTGGTGCAGATATAATAATGGCTTTCGATGAGTGTACACCATATCCTTGCGACTATAACTACGCTAAACGTTCTATGAAAATGACACATAGGTGGTTAGATCGCTGTATCAATCATCTAGAAAAAACACCTTTTAAATACGATTATTCTCAAGCATTTTTTCCAATTGTTCAAGGAAGTTGTTATAAAGACCTTCGTGAGCAGTCTGCAGAATATATTGCAAATGCAGGAGCAGTAGGTAATGCTATTGGTGGATTGTCTGTAGGAGAACCTGCTGAAGAAATGTATGCAATGACAGAAATTGTTACAGCTATTTTACCTGAAGATAAACCTCGTTACTTAATGGGAGTTGGAACTCCAATAAATATTCTAGAAAATATTGCACTTGGTGTAGATATGTTTGACTGTGTAATGCCAACACGTAATGCAAGAAATGGTATGTTATTTACAGCTCATGGTTCTATAAATATTAAGAATTTAAAGTGGAGAGATGATTTTTCTGCCTTAGACGATATGGCTATTACTTGGGTAGATACAGATTATTCTAAGGCCTACGTAAGACATTTGTTTAGTGTAAACGAAAGATTAGCTGCACAAATAGCAACTATACATAATTTAGGATTTTACATGTGGTTGGTGCGTGAGGCAAGAAAGCATATTTTAGCAGGAGATTTTAGAACTTGGAAAGATATGATGGTAAAGCAAATGGATAAAAGATTATAAAAAGAAAGAAGATTAATAGTAAAGAGATTAAAAAAAGAGATTAGAAGCAAAGATCCTTAACAGTTTCCTTCTTATTATGAAAGGACTTAGGATAGTATAAAAAATAATGAAAATACTAGATTGGTACATATTAAAGCGCTACTTACTCACATTTTTAATGATGATTTTACTTTTTATTCCTATAGGCATAACAGTACATCTTGCAGAGAAAATAGGTAAAATATTAGAGAAAGAAGCACCTTTTGGTGAGGTTATGTTCTATCTCCTAGATTTTACTATAGTCTTTGCGCATCTTTTGTTTCCATTGTTTCTATTTCTATCTGTAATTTGGTTTACCTCAAAATTAGCTAATAACACAGAGATTGTTGCTTTTTTAAGTTCTGGAGTTTCATTTTCAAGGTTTTTAAGGCCTTATTTAATTGGAGCCATTATTGTTGGTTTAGTATCTATTTTTTTAGGTTTATATCTCGCGCCCAATGCAAGTAAAGGTTTTAACGATTTTAAATACAAGTATTTAAAATCAAACAATAAAACTCAAACTCAAAAACTATTTAAACAAATTAACGATAACGAAATTATTTATGTTAGTAGTTTTGATGTAAAAAGAAATCAAGGTTTAAATTTCTCATTAGAGCATTTTGAAGACGATAAGCTAACATATAAAATTAGCGCAAGTAATATAAGGTATATTAAGGAGGATTCTATTTATAGAATGCGTAGTTACTTAAAACGTATTGTTACCGAAGGAGAAGATATTTTGGTTACTGAGCGTAAAAAAGATACTATTTTTAGCTTTGAATTAGAAGATTTAGTTCCAGACGATTATATAGCAGAAACTTTAAATTACTTGGCTTTAAAACGTTTTATTAAACGTGAAGAAAAACGTGGATCGTCTAATATTGGACGTTATAAATTAGAATTATATAGAAAATGGAGTTTGCCTGTTTCTGTATTTATATTAACAATTATTGCAGTTGCAGTATCTTCAATTAAAAGACGAGGAGGAATGGGTATAAACCTTGCTTTTGGTATAACTATTGCCATGATATTTGTTTTCTTCGACAAGGTTTTTGGTACAATGGCTGCACAGTCAGACTTTTCTCCATTAATTGCTGTTTGGTTTCCAAATGTAATTTTTGGTATTTTAGCAGTCATACTATTGTATAATGCTAAACGATAAACTTAAAAATTATTTACATCTTCATTTTTTAGTTTTTATAGCTGGATTTACAGCTATTCTTGGAAAATTAATAACTATAGATGCTGTTTCTTTAGTATGGTATCGCATGTTAATTGCAGCTATATTTATGTTTGTATATATAAAAATAGCAAAAGTAGATATCAAAATTGATAGAAAAACACTAGCCAAGTTTTCTGCGGCAGGAATTATTATAGCTTTACATTGGATTACTTTTTTTGCTTCAATAGATGTTTCCAATATATCAATAGCACTAGCTATGTTTTCTACAGGAGCGTTTTTTGCTTCATTTATAGAACCAATAATATACAAACGAAAAATTATTTGGTATGAAATTATCTTTGGAATTATCGTTATTGTAGGAATTGCAATCATTTTACAAACAGAAATGAAACATATTACAGGAATCTTATTAGGAATTTCATCTGCGTTTTTCTCATCATTATTTGCAGTGTTAAATGGAAAGTTTCTTGAAAAAAATTCAGCTACAAAAATTTCATTTTACGAGTTTATAGCAGGTGTAATCTTTATTTCATTGTTTATATTGTTTTTTGGCGATGGTTTTTCGGTAGAGTACTTTAAACTAGGTGTTGAAGATATTACTTATCTATTAATTCTAGCAAGTATTTGTACTGCTTATGCCTTTATTGCTTCAGTATATGTAATGAAACAAATAAGTCCTTACACTGTAGTGTTAACCTATAATTTAGAGCCTGTTTATGGCGTAATTTTAGCACTAATTATATTTCCTTTAACAGAAACTATGTCTCCTTCATTTTATTATGGAGCAATAATTATATTAATTACTGTTTTATTAAATGGAATTTTAAAAAACACAAAAGGCTTTAAAAATAAAAAGAGACAAAACGAAAAAATTGTGTAATTTTGTAAGCTAACTAAGAAACTATATTAATACAATTTCTCAATGGAATATTTAGAATTTGAATTACCAATAAAAGAACTAGAAGACCAATTAGGCAAGTGCCAAACTATTGGTGCAGAGAGCGACGTAGATGTTACAGAAACCTGTAAACAGATAGAAAAAAAACTTGTTGCTATTAAAAAGGATATATACAAGAATTTAACGCCTTGGCAACGTGTGCAAATGTCACGTCATCCAAACAGACCTTATACTTTAGATTATATTAAAGCCTTATGTGGAGAGTCTTTTTTAGAATTACATGGAGATCGTAATTTTAAAGATGACAAGGCCATGATTGGTGGTTTAGGTAAAATTGGAGACCAGAGTTACATGATTATTGGTCAACAAAAAGGATACAATACAAAAACAAGACAGCTTAGAAACTTTGGGATGGCAAATCCAGAAGGTTATCGTAAAGCATTACGTTTAATGAAATCTGCCGAGAAGTTTGGAATACCTGTAATAACACTTTTAGACACTCCTGGAGCATATCCTGGTTTAGAGGCAGAAGAGCGCGGACAAGGTGAAGCTATTGCAAGAAATATTTTAGAAATGACACGTCTTAAAGTGCCAATCATTACAATTGTAATTGGAGAAGGTGCATCTGGTGGTGCATTGGGAATTGGAGTAGGAGACAAGGTGCTTATGTTAGAAAATACATGGTATTCTGTAATTTCTCCAGAATCTTGTTCTTCAATTTTATGGAGAAGTTGGGAGTTTAAAGAACAAGCTGCAGATGCTTTAAAACTTACTGCTACAGATATGAAGAAGATGAAGTTGGTAGATGAAATAATAAAAGAACCTCTAGGAGGAGCACATAGCGATAGAGAAAAAACTTTTTTAGCAGTTAAAAATGCTATCGAAAAATCTTACGAAGAGTTTAAAAACTTATCACCAAAAGATTTAGTTGCACAGCGAATGGATAAATATTCTCAAATGGGAGTTTATAAAGGCTAGCAGCAATAAATACTCATAATAAAAAATCTGAAAGTTAGTCTTTCAGATTTTTTTTATGCTTATTAACAATATTATTGACTTATTAACAGTTCAATTGTTGATGATGTGTTAAGATTGAAAAGTCTTAAAAACCACATGATATTAACAATTGTTTTACATTCGCCTTAGATGAAACAACCCAACCAAATATCTGGATATAAAGTAGATAAAAGTACAATTATCTCTCTTGAAAAAGGAAAAATACCACCACAAGCACTTGATTTAGAAGAAGTTGTGCTTGGAGCTATGATGATTGATAAGAAAGGTGTAGATGAAGTTATCGATATTTTAAGTCCAGATGCTTTTTATAAAGAAGGACATCAACATATTTTTGAAGCCATCTTTATGTTGTTTCAAGAAAGCCAACCTATTGACTTATTAACCGTTTCTACACAATTAAAAACAAATGCAAAGCTAGACTTAGTTGGAGGTGATTTTTACCTTATTTCGCTTACACAAAAAGTTTCGTCATCTGCGCATATCGAGTTTCATGCACGTATTATTTTACAAAAATTTATTCAGCGCAGTTTAATTAAAATTTCTAGCGAAATTATAGAAACGGCTTACGATGAAACTAAAGATGTTTTCGATTTATTAGACACTGCAGAATCTAAGTTATATGAAGTAACCCAAGGTAATATTAAAAAATCGAGTGAAACTGCACAAGATTTAGTAATCCAAGCCAAAAAGAAAATTGAAGAGATCTCTAAAAAAGATGGTATGAGTGGTGTGCCTTCTGGTTTCGATAAGCTCGATAAACTAACTTCTGGATGGCAGCCAAGCGATTTAATTATAGTAGCTGCACGACCAGGTATGGGTAAAACAGCCTTTACATTAACTATGGCAAGAAATATTGCTGTAAACCATAATATTCCTGTTGCCTTCTTCTCATTAGAGATGGCATCAGTACAATTAATTACACGTTTAATTTCTAGTGAAACAGGTTTGTCTTCTGAAAAATTAAGAACTGGAAAATTAGAAAAACACGAGTGGGAACAACTTAACGTAAAAGTAAAGGCGCTTGAAAAAGCACCTTTATTTATAGATGATACACCATCGCTTTCAATTTTCGATTTAAGAGCAAAAGCAAGACGATTAGCATCACAACATGGTATTAAAATGATCATGATAGATTACTTACAGCTTATGACAGCTGCAGGTAGTGGTGGAAATAGAGAGCAGGAAATATCTACTATATCTAGAAATTTAAAAGCACTAGCAAAAGAATTAGAAGTACCAGTAATTGCATTATCACAATTATCGCGTGCTGTAGAAACGCGTGGAGGAAGTAAAAGACCTTTGCTTTCAGATTTAAGAGAATCTGGAGCCATAGAGCAAGATGCAGATATTGTATCATTTATTTACAGACCAGAATATTATAAAATAGATGAATGGGATGATGACGATCAATCTCCAACTGCTGGTCAAGGCGAGTTTATAGTTGCTAAACACAGAAATGGAGGATTAGATAACATACGTTTAAAGTTTATTGGAAACTTAGGTAAGTTTGATAATTTAGACGATTTTGATACACCTTTTGATCAAGAGTTCCACAGTAAAATGAATGCAGCTGCTAACGACAACACATTTAAACAAGATAATTTTACTGCTTCTCCTGAAGATGCATTTGGTGCTCCAGATGATGAAGTCCCATTTTAATAACAAGTGTTAAAATTTATAAATAAAAGTCACTATTAAATTATCTTAGCATTTAAACTACTGTAACAATAATGGATAAAGTCCGTACAACAAACTATTTACTTTTAATTATAGTAATTCCAATAATATTTTATTTGCTTAAAGTATTGTCTTTTATATTTATTCCATTATTTTTTTCAATGTTTATAGCATTGTTATTTTTGCCATTAATGCGTTTTTTAAAACGACGAGGAGTTCATAAAATTATAAGTATTTTTATAGTAATATTAATAATAATACTTGGTGTTAAACTAGGAGCAGAGCTTATAAAACTATCTAGTAAGCAAATAATGGAGAACAATTCGTCTTTCCTATTAAAAGCGCAAACTAAAGTTAATCATTTAGTTTACGAAATTGAATCTGTTTTTGGAACAGAAGCAATAGAAGAGGAGAATGCGAAGCTTTCACGTTTTTTAAATAAAGATAAAATATTTAATAATTTCGGGAGTACTTTAAGCTTTATAAGTAAAGCGCTAACAGCTTTATTAATGACTATTTTCTTTATAGTACTTTGGTTAGCAGAATCTATAAACATAGAAAACTTGCTCAATAAAACCTTATTAAAGAAAAGACATCAATCCATAAAAACGTTTATTAAAATTGAAAACGATTTAATAAAATTCATCAAAGTAAAAGTACTTGTTAGTTTTTTAACAGGAGTATTTACTGGTTTAGCGTGTTACTTTTTCGATGTTAGTTTCCCTATTTTTTGGGGATTATTTGCGTTTTTAATAAACTTTGTACAAATGGTAGGCTCTTTTGTTACCGTAATTTTACTGTCAATTTTTGCTTTTGTAGAATTAGAAGTATCTAGTACATTATTGTTTTTTGTTCTTGCAATAACAGGTACGCAAGTACTTTATGGTAGTATATTAGAACCTGTTTTTATGGGTAAATCTTTCTCTATAAACGTAATCACTGTTTTGGTAGCCTTAATGTTTTGGGGATTTATTTGGGGAGTGCCAGGTTTAATAATGGCAATTCCTATTACTGTATTTCTAAAAATAATTCTTGAAGAATTTCCAAGTACACAAGGTATTGCCAAGCTTATTTCAGCCGATTAATCACAATCTTAATATTAACTTTTTTGTAATAAGAAAGAACTGTTTTTTTGATTATCTTTAAACATGATTAATTCTTAAATCATAATAATAAAGACAATGAAAAAAATACTATTCATATTAATTTTTCTTCTAACAACACAAAGTTACGCATCGTATATTCTTGTTCCTATGGATGCGGAAACTCAGGAAAATCACCTAAAAGCTTACGGTATAACGTACTGGAGCTTAGCCAAAAACATAAAAGTAAAGTGGTTATTAAACTATAGAGGTGGTTCGTTTTTATTGCCAGACACAGACGAAATTCAAAAAGAATGTAAAATTAGAGGTGTAAGTTTCGAAGTGTTAAGTAATAGTAAAGCAGAAAGTATTCTCGAAGATATTAGCAGTCCAAGTAAAAATATGGAAGCTGTAGTATTAGAAAAAGCACCAAAAATAGCAGTATATACACCAAAAGGAAAACTACCTTGGGACGACGCTGTTACAATGGTATTAACTTATGCCGAAATACCTTACGAAACCATCTACGACGAAAATGTACTAAAAGATGAACTCGTTTTATACGATTGGTTACATCTACACCATGAAGATTTTACAGGACAATTTGGTAAATTTTACTCGCGATATAGAACAGCAGCATGGTATATAGAAGAAAAAAAAGCAGCAGAAGCATTAGCAACAAAACTGGGTTACACAAAAGTGTCTAACGAAAAAAGAGACGTCGCATTAAAAATTAGAGACTACGTTGTAGGAGGTGGTTTTATGTTTGCCATGTGTAGTGCAACAGATAGTTTTGATATTGCATTATCTGCAGAAGGTATAGATATTTGCGAGCCAATGTTCGATGGAGATGCAAGCGATGCCAACTACCAATCTAAAATAGAGTACCGTAAAACATTTGCATTTAAGGACTATACATTAGAACGTAGCCCATTGGTTTACGAGTTTTCTAGTATAGACATGACTCGAAGACGTAAAATACCAAAGCAAACAGACTATTTTTCACTCATGGATTTCTCTGCAAAATGGGATCCAATTCCCACTATGTTATGTCAAAACCATACAGCATTAGTAAAAGGTTTTATGGGACAAACAACCTCGTTTGCTCGAGAAGAAATTAAAAGTAACGTCCTAGTAATGGGAGAAAACAAAACAAACGGAGAAGCAAAATACATACATGGAATAAAAGGAAAAGGCTTTTTTACCTTTTACGGAGGTCACGATCCTGAAGATTACACACATAAAGTTGGCGATCCCAAAACAGAATTGGACTTACATCCAACATCTCCAGGTTATAGACTTATACTTAATAATGTACTCTTTCCAGCAGCAAAGAAAAAGAAGCAAAAAACATAATTTATTTTGGGCGTTCCCAACACATGCAAAAAAGCATGTATTGGTCAGGCTCTCGGCAGTCGCTCTCTGCGAGGAGCTTCAACAAAGCCTCCATCCTTAACGCATTACCTCAATCTAAGTTTTTAAACCCAAAATAATAGAGTACTTAAAATAGCATTATGTCAACAAAAGACCAAATATTAAAAAAAATAGAAATCCTAATAACCAATCATTTTCGCTCTCCAGAAGAAGCATTTCATTTTTTCGATGAAAATGGAGATAGTAAATTATCAAAATCTGAAATTAAAAATTTACTCAAAGAAGCAGAAATTAGCGGTTTTATTTCGGGTATTGTAAGCTCAAAATTAATAGAAGGCTATGATAAAAATGATGACAAATATATAAACTGGGAAGAATTTCAAGCAGCAATAGACGAAATCTCAAATTAATATATAGTGAAAAACTATCTCTTTCAGTTTTTACGTCTATTATTCCAAACTATTATTTTTTGGACATTTGCTTTCTCTATCTTTATTTTTATAAGATATTATGCAATTGGGTCTGAAGAAGGTATGGATTTTACAGATTTTAATATCTACAAAATTTTAAAATTCGGTATTTTATCTGGACTACTCATTGGCATATTATTCGCAATAGTCGAATTTTTATTCGATAAATTTTTATCTAAAAACCTGTCGTTAGCACTTGTATTGACAGAGAAGCTAGTTATCTATCTTATAGGTATTATTTTAACGTTTAATTTTGTGTTTCCATTAGCAGAGAATGAATTAGGATTAAACTTAACAACCCAAGTAGGTTGGTGGAAAACCAGTAAAATATTCTGGATTTTAGTGTCGTACTTTATAATATGCTCAATACTATTTTCGTTTTTTAAAATCGCAAACGAAAAATTTGGAAGTGGTGTATTCTTCAATTTCTTAATTGGTAAATACAGAACACCTAAAGAAGAAAAACGTATTTTTATGTTTCTAGATTTGCAAGCCTCAACCACAATAGCAGAGCAGATTGGACACTACAAATACAGCGAACTTATTCAGGATTGCTTTTACGATTTAAATAGAATTGTAACCAACTATAATGCAGAAATTTATCAATATGTTGGTGACGAAGCAGTACTAAGCTGGAAATACAAGAAGGGAATTAAAAATAATAATTGTATTAATTTATTCTTTCATTTTCAAAAAAGAATGCTTAAAAAAGAAAAATATTATTTGTCTAAGTATAATTTAGTTCCAGTATTTAAAGCAGGACTTCATGGAGGTAAATTAATCGTTACAGAAGTTGGTACGGTAAAAAAAGAAATAGCATATCATGGAGATGTTATCAATACATCAGCTAGAATTCAAGGAGAATGTAATAAATATAATGAGCTATTTTTATGCTCAAACTTGCTAATTAAAGATCTAGTATTAACAAATAAATACACAGCAGATCTTATAGGCGATATAGAATTAAAAGGAAAAACAGAAAAGCTAAAAATATCTGCAATTAGGGCATCTTAGTATTTTCTTTTTTGGCTTCAATAGTTTGCTTTATTATATATTCTACACCATTTTCATCGTTACTTTTAGTTTCAAAATTAGCTACAGCCTTAACATCAGGATGTGCATTTTTCATAGCAAAACTAAATTTTGCTAATTTCAACATCTCTATATCATTTTTGTAATCACCAAATACCATTGTTTCTTCTGGAGAAATATTATAATTTTCCTGAATTAACGCAATAGCATGACCTTTATTAGCTTTGTTTGCAGATATATCGACCCAATGGTTTGCACTAACTTTTACTTTAAATCGGTCTTCAATATGCTTAACAAATGGATAAATAAAACGTTCAGAACTTTCTTCGTGAAAAAGAGCAACCTTATATATTGGTTCGTTAATTTCTAACACACTGGTAATTATAGTATGTTTTGGGTAGTATTCTTTAAGTAATTCTAAAAGAATTTTGGAGTTACTTAAAACATAAGCTTGATCTCTAGCACAAAATACTGCATGACCATCCTTCAAATTTGTTACTAAGCCGCATATTTCTTTAAAATTCTCACCTTCAATTGGGTTAGATAAAAACAATTCATCATCTTTTACGCCTAATCCTCCATTTTCTGAGACAATAATAATATCATCTTTAATTTTTGCAAGCTTATCAATCATACTGTAATAAGGACGACCACTAGCAGCAACAAATAAAATATTATTAGTTTTTAATGCTTTAAATAACTCAAAAAATTCGTCGCTAATTTCATGTTTAGAGTTTAGCAACGTGCCATCCATGTCTGTAGCGATTAATTTTACTTTAGATAAATCCATATAAGTTTATTATAAATCAAAGATAAATTGTATTACTAGTATAGGCTAATCAATAACATATACTTAACGTAAAACTAGTAAAATAAAAAAGTCCAATTCTTTCGAATTGGACTTTCTATCATATAAGTGAAATGATATTATTCAATTGGCAAAATGCCCTTACTTAATTTTGTTCACAATAGCTTCAAAAGCTCCTGGGTGATTCATCGCTAAATCAGCTAAAACCTTACGGTTTAATTCGATATTGTTAGCTTTTACTTTTCCCATAAATTGAGAATAAGACATACCGTGTAAACGAGCTCCAGCGTTAATACGCGTGATCCATAATGCACGAAATGTTCTCTTTTTTACTCTACGGTCTCTATACGAATATTGCATCGCTTTGTCAACCGCATTTTTTGCTACTGTCCAAACGTTTTTACGACGTCCGAAGTAACCTTTTGCTTGTTTAAGCACCTTTTTTCTTCTGGCTCTTTTGGCAACAGAATTTACTGATCTTGGCATAATTTAAATGTGTTTTGTAGTAGGCGGTTAATATAATTAACTCTTTGTTTGCCTAACTCCATGGTTTATAAATAATTTGTAACCTATTAAGGTAATGTTACTTTAAACGTAGCATTACTTTAATATTGTTCTCATCGGCTTTGTGTACTAAACCGTCATGAGTTAATTTAAGCTTACGTTTCTTTGACTTCTTTGTTAAGATATGACTCTTAAACGCATGCTTTCTTTTAATCTTTCCAGTACCTGTAAGCTTAAAACGCTTCTTAGCACTAGATTTTGTTTTCATTTTAGGCATCTTGTTTCCTAGTTTTAATTATTTCACTTATAATATCTTTGTACAGAACTTGTTTCAGTATCTTTTTTCTTTTGTAAATTATTATTTGTTACAATAATAATTTACTTTTTTGGAGCAATAAACATAGTCATACGTTTACCTTCCAATCTTGGCATTTGTTCAACTTTACCAAGTTCTTCCAAATCTTGCGCTAAACGCAATAATAATATTTGACCTTGCTCTTTAAAAACAATAGAACGTCCTTTAAAAAACACAAAGGCTTTTAATTTTGCTCCTTCTTTTAAAAACTTTTCAGCATGTTTCTTTTTAAATTGATAATCATGATCATCTGTTTGAGGACCAAAACGAATCTCTTTAATTATAACTTTAGTCGCTTTACTTTTAAGCGCCTTGTCACGTTTCTTTTGCTCGTAAAGAAACTTCTTGTAGTCCATAATTTTACACACTGGTGGATCTGCTTTTGGTGAAATTTCTACCAAATCAAATTCTTGTTCTTCAGCCATGGCTAAAGCTTCTTTAGTTGTGTAAATACCAACTTCGATGTTTTCTCCAACTAGGCGCACTTTTTCTGCTCTAATTTTTGAGTTTATTCTGTGTTGGTCTTCTTTAATGACTCTTAAAGGGCCTCTCGATCTTTTTCTACGTATTGCTATGACTTTATAATTTTAGTTAAACGTTATATTTTAAAATTGTTTTAATGTCTTATTTATTTCTGTTTTAACAATTTCTGAGAATTCAAGTACACTTATCGTGCCTAAATCTTCTCCACCATGTTGTCTTACAGATATCATGTTTTCTTTCTCTTCATTCTCTCCTATAATAATCATATATGGAGTTTTCTTCATCTCTGCTTCTCGTATCTTTTTTCCAATAGTTTCACTACGGTTATCTACAAGTGCGCGAATTTCGTGATTTTCTAGCAAATTTAAAACTTTTTCACCGTATTTCTCATATTTCTCACTAAGAGTTAATACAGAAACTTGAATAGGCATTAACCAAAGCGGAAAATTTCCTCCAGTATGTTCAAGTAAAATAGCTATAAATCGTTCCATACTGCCAAAAGGAGCACGGTGTATCATTATTGGTCTATGTAATTCGTTATCACTGCCTTTATAAGTTAATTCAAAACGTTCAGGTAAATTATAATCCACCTGTATTGTACCTAGTTGCCATTGTCTACCTAAAGCATCTTTTACCATAAAGTCTAACTTAGGTCCGTAAAATGCAGCTTCTCCAGTTTCTATAACATAATTTAAACCTTTATCTTTTGCAGCACTAATAATAGCTTGCTCAGCTTTTTCCCAGTTTTCAAGACTACCAATATACTTTTCAGGAGTTTCAGGGTCTCTTAAAGAAACTTGAGCTGTAAAGTTTTCAAAACCTAGAGAACCAAAAACATAAAGAACTAAATCTATAACATTTTTAAACTCTTGATCTAATTGATCAGGTGTGCAAAATATATGTGCATCATCTTGAGTAAAACCACGAACACGTGTTAATCCATGAAGTTCACCACTTTGTTCGTATCTATATACTGTACCAAATTCAGCAAATCTTTTAGGTAAGTCCTTATAAGACCATTGCATTGCGTTGTATATCTCACAATGATGAGGGCAGTTCATAGGTTTTAATAAAAACTCTTCATCCTCTTTTGGTGTTTTAATAGTTTGAAAACTATCCTCGCCATATTTCGCAAAGTGACCAGAAGTAACATATAGCTCTTTCTGTCCAATATGTGGTGTCATAACCATTTCGTAACCTGCCTTTTTCTGTGCAGCTTTTAAAAAGTTTTCTAATCGCTCACGTAAAGCAGCTCCTTTTGGTAACCATAGAGGTAAACCAGCACCAACTTTCTGAGAAAACGTAAATAACTCTAATTCTTTACCTAATTTTCTATGATCACGTTTTTTTGCCTCTTCTAAAAGAGCTAAATGCTCAGTTAATTCCTTTTGTTTAGGAAAGGTAATACCATAAACACGGGTTAATTGTGGTTTGTTTTCGTCACCACGCCAATAAGCACCTGCAACAGATAAGACTTTGGCAGCCTTAATAATACCAGTATTAGGAATATGTCCACCTCGACATAAGTCAGTAAAAGTAGAATGATCACAAAAAGTAATCGTTCCATCCTTTAAATTTTCAATCAATTCCGTTTTAAACGGATTGTTTTTATACAATTCTAAAGCCTCAGCTTTAGTAGTATTTCTCATTTTAAACTCATGTTTACCACGAGCAATTTCAATCATTTTGGTTTCAATAGCCTTAAAATCTTTATCCGAAATTGTAGTTTTACCAAAATCAATATCATAATAAAAACCACGATCAATAGCGGGACCAATAGTTAAGATAGCATTTGGATATAACTCCTCAATGGCTTGAGCTAAAACGTGAGCACTAGAATGCCAAAAAGCTTTCTTACCTTCATCATCTCTCCAACTATATAAAATCAAACTACCATCAGTGCTCAAAGGTGTAACGGTTTCAATAGTTGTACCATTAAAGCTAGCCGAAATAATATTTCTAGCCAACCCTTCGCTAATGCTTTTAGCCACATCCATAGGTGTAGTGTTCGCCTCAAACGATTTTACACTGCCATCTGGTAAAGTAATTTGTATCATAAGTTCAAATAATTAAAGCCGCAAAGATAATAGGTTACAAACAGACAAGCAATACATATAAGAGTAAAATGTAAATATACTTTTGTGCGTTACCTTTCAGGTCGTGCTTTCCGCTGTATCTTTTTGCAAAAGGCAAAAAGGATGCCGCATCAATCCCTAACGCGGGAAAATATCCAGTTAAATTTCAAGAATTATATT
>NZ_JALZVX010000046.1 GCF_023299985.1 Lacinutrix sp.
AGGTGGTAAATTACAATTTGATGCTAAATTGTAAATCATTAACCCTTCTGCGGGAGAGGGAATAGTAGTGACATCTGTAGAGCTAGTTAGAGATACTCTGGGTAACAAAAAGCCGCTGTTATTAGACTGTAATTCCATTATGGAGGAACTATCAGGATTTGTTGTGCCAACACCTACTTGAGCAAAGAGAGCATTTGATAAAACAAGTGTTATTAATATTATTATATTTTTCATTTTTTTTTTTTTAACAATGAATGGCAACGTTGTTACCTGATATTAAGATGTTAAGCGAAGTTAGTCTATTTTTTTGATAAAGTCAAGCAGGCCTTATTCTCTTAAGTTATAAAAAAAGTAAATAAAAAAGAAACGAAATATACTAATGCTTCTCCTTTAAAACCTCAGGCATTTTAGCTTGAAATTTTCTTAACCTTGGTATAGAAACGTTTTGGATGTAACCACTATTTGGATGTAATCTCTCGTAGTTTTGGTGGTAATCTTCACCAATCCAGAATTTTTGAAAAGGATACACTTCTGCAGCAATTGTTTTGCCTAGTTTTTTAGCTAAAGCTGCTTTTTTAGTGTCTATAATTTGTTTCTGTGCATCGTTTTGGTAAAAAATAATAGAACGGTATTGTGAGCCTCTATCTGGACCTTGACCATTAACTTGTGTTGGGTTTTGCGATGCAAAATAAACGTCTACCAATGTTTCGAAACTTACAATTTTAGGATTGTAAATAATCTCTACTGCTTCTGCATGTCCAGTTCTACCTGTGTTACTGCCTGCGTAAGTTGGGTTTTTTGTGTGTCCTCCAGCATAACCACTTATAGACTCTTCTACACCTTTTACACTCTCGTAAACAGCTTCTACACACCAAAAGCAACCACTTGCAAAATAAGCTTTAGCCATCCCATTTTCTAGTGCAACTTCTACTGGTCTTGCAGTTTTTACATCGTTTTTATTGGTATTACTGTCTGCGTTTTGCGCAGCGTTTTTACAATTAAATAGAAAGGTTACAGCAACAAGTACGATTAATTTTTTCATAGTGATTTTTTATTATTGGTCGTATAAAGTTAAGTAACCTTAATGTAAATATTACTAGTTATTATTTATAAAGATTCTTCGTTTTGCTCTGAATGACAAATAAAACTATTTAGGAAAACAAAAAAAGCCTTCATTTTAATGAAGGCTTAATTATATAAATTTAAATAAGTTTATAGTTTTTTAAACATTTTTATCATTTTTTCTTTTTGTTCAGTAGCTAATGCTTCATCAATTAAAATACGTCCAGAATGTTCATCTGTAATAATTTTTTTACGAGAAGCAATCTCCATTTGTACTTGTGGTGGAATAGTAAAGTAAGAACCTCCAGCAGCACCTCTTTCGATTGGTACAACAGCTAAACCATTTTTTACATTAGTACGTATTCTATGGTAAGCTTTTACTAAGCGTTCTTCTAGTTTCTTTTTATAGTCTTCAGACTTTTTAAGTAGCGCTTCTTCTTCTTTTTCAGTTTCTGCTAAAATAGCATCTAGCTCACTTTTTTTATGCTTAAGGTGTGTTTCGCGCTCCTTAGCATGGTCTTTAGTTTTATTAATAACTTCTTTCTTTTGCTCTATTTGTGCCTTAAACTCTCTAATATGTTTTTCAGCAAGTTCTATTTCAAGTTCTTGGTATTCTACTTCTTTAGTTATAGAATTAAATTCTCTATTGTTTCTAACGTTTTTTTGTTGCTCGTTATACTTTTTAATTAAAGTTTTAGCTTCTTCTATTAGGTTTTTTTTATCACTAATTTGAGAATCTGTAGATGCTAAATTGTCTTCCAATTTTGCTAATCTTGTTTTTAATCCAGTAACTTCATCTTCTAGATCGCTAACTTCTAAAGGTAGTTCGCCACGAACACTTTTTATTTCATCGATTCTTGAATCGATTAATTGTATATCGTATAAAGCTCTTAAACGTTGTTCTACACTTATTTCTTTACTTTTTGCCATATTTTAAAAATACTTAACTGGATTGGTGTTTGTCTTCGATAAAACGACTGCAAATTTACTATTTTTTTTTGTAAGAAGTGCTAATAAACCGTTTTTTGTGTACTGCTCACTTTCATAATGCCCTATGTCTGCTAAAACGATACTATTTTCTGCAGAGAAAAAGTCGTGATATTTTAAATCTGACGTTATAAAAACATCTGCCTTTGCTGCCTTTGCTGCTTGTATAGCAAAACTTCCTGAACCTCCTAAAACTGCTATTTTTTGTACAGGTTTATTTG
Source organism: Lacinutrix sp. (assembly GCF_023299985.1). Lineage (GTDB taxonomy): Bacteria > Bacteroidota > Bacteroidia > Flavobacteriales > Flavobacteriaceae > Lacinutrix. Next base: position 2,271 of record NZ_JALZVX010000046.1, read on the forward strand.
TAAATTTAGAATGACGAATGCATTTAGAGTTCATTTTTATTTTTAAGACCTTGAAAAAATCAGCTTCGGACATTGGCTTTTTTAAACTACCAATCATTCCCATACCAATATTCTGGTTTTTGTTTTCTAAAGTTGTTATTTCATAAGCAACCTCTTCATAAGAATGATTTTTAAAAAGCGTATTTATTACTTTAGATTCTAAGTGCTTAGTAAACGTTACACTAATTTGTGTTTCTTCTTCAAAATGTGTTTCTCCTATTTTTCCTTTTGTGGGATTAGCGTTTTGGTTGCCTTTGTAAGTACCAATGCCTTCAATATTAAAACTACAGTGACTGTAATTACCAATAGTTCCTGCGCCAATATTAAAAATAGCTTGCCTTAAGTTGTTAGCTTCTGCTTTGGGAACGTAAGTGGTCAATTTCTTTATGGCTTCAGCTTGTGGAATTAATATTTTTCGGTTTGTAAGTTCTAATTGATCACAAATAATGGCGTTTACACCATTTATATGGTTGTCTAACGCTGTATGTATAGCATATATAGCAATGTCGTTTTTTATTGCTTTTTGTACTGTACGTTCTACATAGGTTTTTCCTGTAAGCTTTTTTAAACCTTTAAAAATTATAGGATGAAAGCTTACTATAAGGTTGCAGTTGTTCTCTATGGCTTCATCTACAACAGCTTCTAAAGTATCCAGAGTTATTAAAACACCTGTAAGCTTTGTGTTTCTATCTCCTACAAGCAAACCTACATTATCGAAATCTTCGGCATAAGCCAGAGGAGCAAAGTTCTCTAAATGGTTAATTACATCTTGAATTATCATAGGCTTGATGAATTTGATTTATTTAAACTTATTTTAATTTATGTTTAACAAATATAAAATTTTTACTTTCGTTATGCTGAAACAGGATTAATGAAATTTATTAGATTTATATTATTTCCAATTGTACCAATTTATTTTTTGGTGACTTGGTGCCGAAATATGTTGTATAATTTAGGTGTTAAAACGTCAAAAACTTACAATTTTCCTACTATTTGTGTAGGTAATTTAAGTACTGGAGGAACAGGTAAAACACCAATGGTTGAGTATTTAATAAGGTTTTTAAAAGACGATTATAATTTGGCAACTTTAAGTAGAGGTTATGGAAGGGAAACTAAAGGTTTTGTGTTGGCTTCTAAAATAGATTCTGCTGAAACATTGGGAGACGAGCCGTTTCAGTTTTATAAAAAATTCAATACTAGTATTTTAGTTTCTGTAGACGAAAACAGGCAAAACGGAATTTCTAATCTTAGAAAGCTTAATAATAAACCTAATTTAATTATTTTGGATGATGCTTTTCAGCATAGAAAAGTAAAAGCGAAACTTAATATTTTACTCACTACTTATTCTAATTTATATTATGAGGATATTGTTTTGCCAACTGGTAATTTAAGAGAGCCTAGGCAAGGTGCAAAGCGTGCTCAAATAATTGTTGTTACTAAATGTCCTAAACATTTATCGCAAGAGAAAAAGGTAATAATTGAAGCTAAGTTAAAACCAGAGCAGCACCAAGAAATATTTTTTAGTAGTATTAGTTATGCTAACAAAGTTATTGGAGAGAAAAATGAAATAGCACTAAACGATTTAAAAGAATTTACCTTAGTTACTGGTATTGCGAATGCTAAACCTTTGGTTGCTTTTTTAAGAAATGAAGAGCTAAATTTTAATCATTTAGAATATAGTGATCATCATGTTTTTTCTAAAAAAGAAATTGAAACGATTGCTAAGAGCGAATTGATAGTTACAACAGAAAAAGATTATGTAAGGCTAATTACAGATTCTCAATTAGTTAATAAACTTTATTTTTTACCAATAGAAATGACAATAGATAAGGAAGATGCTTTTAACAAAATAGTAAAAGTTAGAATAAAAGTTTAGGCATTGTTTTTAAGCATTAAAGCATCAAATAATTTCTTTTCGAAATCTTCTTGTTTAAAAGGTTTGCTAATAATATCTGTAAAACCTGCTTCATCAAATTCT
>NZ_JALZVX010000047.1 GCF_023299985.1 Lacinutrix sp.
AAGTGTGTAAAATTTAAAGTTAATAAAATAAAAAAACTCAGGATTGAATTCAATCCTGAGTTTTTTGAAACTTACACAGTTTATGAGATAGTGCCAAATCTATAAACCTAAGCAGAGTTAAATTAAAAGAAATGAGAAGTCCAGGATACTTTTAATTTAAAAATTTATTCCAGTAACTTTAGGAAAAACACACTTACATACAGAAACTGTTGCTATTATTGCTTGTCATTCTGTTGCTTTTGTTAATGAGTAAGTTACAATCCTTTCTCCACAGCTCCAGTAATATCTAAATTACTTGTTTGAATAATAGCAACAATACTTAACTCATCTTTACTATTTACTACTTCAGGTATTTCTACTGTTGCGTTTCCGGTTGAGTTTATAACTTTACTTATTATTTCGTTTACAACAATGTTTTCGTTTTTAATAGTTCGGTTTCTGTTCTCACCTCTTTTAATTTCGGTTGTACGTTCATTAATAACTAAGGCAAATCGAATATTTTTATTTTCAGTATTACCTTTAATATTATAATCTAAATTCAAGGTATTACCATTACGTTTCAAATTTGTTAAAACTATCTCATTTACAGATACTTGTTTTCCGTAAGTTTCTAATTTATTATTCAATGTTGCAGCATTAGAACCAACAAAATGTTCTTTTCCATTTACAACTAATTGTGGTGTGTAAATACGATTTGAAAAGAATTTCTCTCCATAACTACGTTGTCTATCAGTATTATACTTATTACTAAATGGATCTTTCCATCCAATATAATTCCAATAGTCCACATGGTATGATAAAGCAATAATAGTACTATTATCATTTTTAACAATACCTAACAAAGCGTCTGCTTTTGGGCAACTAGAACAGCCTTGAGATGTAAACAGCTCTAAAACTGTAACTGGTTCAAATGTTTCTGGTTTTGACTCTTGAAAGTTAAAAAGCAGCATAATTAATACTAAAAGTGTGTTTTGCATAACAATAATTTTTATATTTTTGAGATATGATAAATAGTCTTAAAAACACACTAAAACTTACATGCACAGTAGTAGTTTGTATGCTGTTTACTTTGCATGCACAATCTCAAGACTTGGCCATTTTAAAATATAAAGGTGGTGGTGACTGGTATTCTAATGCAACAGCATTACCAAATCTGGTTAAATTTTGTAACGAGACTATCGATACCAAAATGAATGAAAAACCAGAAACTGTAGAAGTTGGTAGTACAGATATTTTTCAATACCCATTGTTACACATGACAGGTCATGGTAATGTTTTCTTTAGTGATGAAGAAGCAGAAAACCTTCGTAATTACTTGATTTCAGGTGGTTTTTTACATATTGATGACAATTACGGAATGAAACAATACATAACTAAAGAGTTAAAAAAAGTATTTCCAAATCAAGAATTAAAAGAATTACCTGCAAGTCACGACATTTTTAAAACGGCTTTTGCTTTCCCAAAAGGCTTACCAAAAATTCATGAACACGATGGTAAAAGACCACAAGCATTAGGTTTATTTCACGAAAACAGATTAGTGCTTTTATTTACCGTTGAAAGTGATTTAGGTGATGGTTGGGAAGACCAAGAAGTACATAACGACCCAGAAGTTATTAGACTAAAAGCTTTACAAATGGGAGCGAATATTGTTAAATATGCTTTTGAAAATTAATATAAAATTCCATTAAATTGAAATTATCTTACTACTGCACTTCTTGCAAAGAAGAAAACTATATAAAGACTAAAACTGCTGAGCGTTACGGTTTTTTAAAAGAATATAGTAGTAAAGAAATAAACGAAAGATGTAAACACTGTGGCAATTTTACTAAAAAAGACATTAATAGGTTGCATGCAGAACCTAATAATTATCTAATTATTGGTGGTATTATAGCTGCAATATTGTTTACCGTAATTTTTTGGGGATTTGGATACATTAGCACATTAACCGCAGGAATTCCTTTTTATTTTTGGGTTAGTGAAAACAAAAAAACAAGTCTATTTAATAAATCTCGAGTACGTTAAAAACTAACATATTAATTAACAATTAAAGTGCAACTCACCCACTACACCACTAACTTTAACAAGAAAATATTTCCAATCACTTTAGTTTGCGAAAACGTTACTAATGCTCCAAATATTGGTAGTCTCTTTCGTATTGCTGATGCCTTTGGAGTAGAAAAAATAATCTTTTGTGGTGATACTATTCCTTTAGGAAGAAAAATGACTAAAACATCACGTGCTACAGAAAAAGCAGTAAAGTATGAGGTTTTAAAAGATGTTTTAGAAGCTATTATAGCTTTAAAAGCAAAAGATCATCAATGTATTGCTTTAGAAATAACAGAGGATAGCTTACCAATTCACAGCTTTAATTTTTCAACTAAACAACCAATTGTATTAATTATTGGAGATGAGAATTTTGGTGTTTCTGAAGCTGTTTTAAATGAGTGCGACCATATACTACACATTAATATGTTTGGACAAAACAGCAGTATGAACGTAGTTCAAGCAACCAATATTGCGCTATATGAAATAACAAAAAAGTTACAATAACTTCAATTTTACATTTTATTTAATAAATAACTTTTCTATCTGTATATTTACTTAATAAATTGAGCATATAAAAATTATTTATAGTAAACAATATCCCAGTTAAAAAACCAAATACTACACATGAACTCTAATGCAATCTCAAACGGAATTTTAAGAGCAGTTGCGATACTTGTTGGAATTGCTATTCTTTTATGGTTTTTGTATCAAATACAATCTGTAATAACTTACATAACAATTGCTGGTGTGGTGTCGCTTTTAGGAAGACCTATTAAACATTTTTTTACAATTAAATTAAAGTTTGGAGATACACTTGCTGTTGTAGTAACCATGTTTCTGTTTATTTTAATAATTGCAGGTATTATTGGTATGTTTATTCCGTTAGCCATAGAACAAGGTCAAAATTTATCGCTTTTAGATATAGAAAAACTACAATTAAATATTGAAAACCTTTACACAGAGTTTATTAATCATTTTAATCTTAGAACAGCAGATGTAGAAGAAAAAATTCAAGATTCAAAAATCATGTCTAAACTTAATTTTGGGTTTATTCCAGACATTTTAAACGCTATTGTTACTGGATTTGGTAGTTTTAGTGTTGGTTTATTTTCTGTGTTATTTATTTCATTTTTCTTCTTAAAAGATAGTACACTATTTGGTAACAGTATAATGGCATTTTTTCCTAAAAAGCAAGATACACGCATAAAGGATTCGCTTTTTTCTATTAGAGATTTACTCTCACGCTATTTTGGTGGTTTAGTAATGCAATTACTAATATTGTTTATTATTTACTCTATTGTATTATTTATTTTTGGTATTAAAAATGCACTCATTATAGCTTCACTCTGTGCGCTTTTAAACGTTATACCTTATGTAGGACCAATGATTAGTGCTGCATTACTGATACTTTTAACAATGTCTAGTAATTTGGGAGAAAGTTTTAGTGACGTTATTTTACCAAAAACAATTTATGTAATGATTGGTTTTGTTGTTGCGCAATTAGTTGACAACTTTTTTAGCCAACCGTATATTTTTTCTAAAAGTGTGAAATCACATCCATTAGAAATATTTATTATCATTATTATAGCTGGTTTGCTTTTTGGAATTGTAGGATTAATATTAGCTATTCCACTTTACACAGCTATAAAAGTAATCGCCAAAGAATTCCTTTCAGAATATAGAATAGTTAAGAAATTAACAAAAGGATTAGATGTTAAAAAATAGTTTAGATAACGTTGTTTTAAATTTTGAAAATCAAGAATTTATAAATAATAATTTAACTATTGATGTTACTAAATTATTACTTAAACAATCGCTAAACACATCTGTAGATATAAAACTATTGATAGAGCAAATTGAAGCGAAAAAACGTTGTAAAAAAAAACTCCCTACTTGGTTTTCTACAAAAAAAATATACTACCCAAACAAACTTAATATAGAGCAAACCTCTTCTGAAATTGCAGCACTTTATAAAGCAGATTTAGTTTCTGGTGAATCCTTAATAGATTTAACAGGCGGTTTTGGTGTAGATTGCTTTTACTTTTCTAAACAAGTAAATCATGTTTATCATTGCGAAATTGACTCTAAATTATCTCAAATTGTAAGGCATAATTACAAACAATTAAACATTGACAATATAACATGCTATCCTGAAAATGGTATCATAACTCTAGAATCTCAAAAAAAGAATTACGATTGGATATATGTAGACCCTTCAAGACGTGATCTTACAAAAGGCAAAGTATTTTTGTTGGACGATTGTCTACCAAATGTCCCAAAACATTTAGAATTACTTTTTAAGTATTCTAAAAATATAATGATTAAAACATCTCCTTTATTAGATATCACCTCAGGTATTTCAGAACTAAGATGTGTTAAAGCTATTCATTCTGTAGCTGTAAACAATGAAGTAAAAGAATTACTTTGGGTTTTAGAACGCGATTTTAGTGGTGAAATAGAGATTAAATCAATAAACATTGCTAAAGATAAAAAGCAAGTTTTTAATTTTTATTTAAATGAAGAATCCATAGCTTATAAGGGGCTAAGTATACCTTTAACCTATCTATACGAACCAAATGCTGCGCTACTAAAAACTGGAGCTTTTAATGTTTTAGCTGAGAAACTTGCTCTTAAAAAACTACATAAACACTCTCATTTATACACTTCTAAAAAACTTGTAGATTTTCCTGGACGTTGTTTCGAAATAATTAATGTTTTGGAATACAATAAAAAGAAATTTAAAACTGTTTTTAAAGAAACAGAAGCAAATGTTACTATTAGAAACTTTCCAGAGTCTGTTCAACAAATTCGTAAAAAGCTAAAATTAAAAGATGGAGGTAGTGATTATTTGTTTTTCACCACCAACCTTGATAACAAAAAAATAATAATAGTTACAAAAAAAGCCTAAAACAAAATCTATTTTAGGCTTTATATTATTGATATATAGTGTTTAAATCCCTGTAGGAACACTAGTTGCTAGTGTGTTATTAGACATTATTTCTAATTCATAAGTTTCGCAGTTTGCTAAAACTAATTGTGTTTTCATATCTGAAACTCCAGTAGTGTTACTCTTTATAGAAAAAAGAATTTCACCTTCTGGAAAGGAAGTCCAACTTGTTGATGTTCCTGGCGCTACGTTTATAAATTCTATAATTTGACCTGAAGTAGTACTAATAATTTCAAACTCAAAATTTACAGTTCCGTTATTAATTAAACGAGACTCTGGTTGGGCGTTTGTACAAGTAAGATTGGCTTCGTTAGATGCCTGATTTAAAGACTGTTCGTCATCTAAAGATTCAACCGAACAACTAAATGTTGTAATTAATGTTAAGGCAACAATAACCTTTAATAATAACGATGTAATAATTTTCATAAGTAGGTTTTTTTTATTTGAGAGTGCAAAAGTACTATCTTTTTCTACTTCTACAATCAGAATTTAAAAAAAAAGCATGAAAATAGATTAAATGCATTTTAATCGGTTAAAAAGCATGTTTAGTTATTTAATAATAAAGTTGATAATAAAAAAAAAACGAAATAAATAAAATACAAAACCTTAATTATTAATCGTTTACTGAAGTGTCAGGCTTTTTTCGAGAAAGCGATACTATAGATTTTAGCTTTTCTTTTCTTGCTATTTTTTCTTGTCGCAATTTATTCTTTTTCTTATCCATAAGTTTAGAATGCTTTGCTTTATTTTTTGTGTTTTTT
>NZ_JALZVX010000048.1 GCF_023299985.1 Lacinutrix sp.
CCTCTTGATGCTATTGTAGAAACCATACAAGAAACTATTATTGAAACTAAAAAACCAGCTTTCGATAGTACAAAACTTAGCCTAAATTTTAAAGCTAAAGGCGATTATAATGTTATAAAATCTAACATTGTTACTAAAAAAAGAGGTTTTAAAACTGAATATAATACTAACAAAAATAAAGCTATTACAGATGCTTCAGCATATTTACACACTACATTATTAAACGCAATTGTACCACATTGGTATGGTACAACTTGGGAGTTTTCTGGACATACAAATATTCCAAATAATGGAGAAATAGCCTGTGGTTATTTTGTGTCTACAACTTTAAGGCATCTCGATTTTAAAGTAAACAGATATAAAATGGCACAGCAAGCTGGAATGAATATTGCCATTGCCTTACAACCTAAAAACAAGCTTAAAATATATTCTGGATTAGATTTTAAGGCTTTAAAAGAAAAACTAAACGCTGTTTACAAAAACGGAATCTACTTTGTTGGTTTGGACAACCACGTTGGTTATGTTTTAATAAAAGACAAGGAAATCTACTTTTTACATTCCAGTTATTGCGATAATAAAGTGGTTATAGAGTTAGCTGAAAAATCACCTTGTTTTCGATCTAATTTGTATGTTTTTGCTGAGATTACTACTAATAATACTTTGGTTAGAAAGTGGATTTTAAGTGAGCAATTAATTATACCGACTAATTAAACAATCTCCATCTTCTTCAAAAGAAAACTAGCATTCATATTTTGACAAATACCTTTTTTAAAGGTATAATCGAAATACAGCTCATCATCAATTATTTGCGCATCGAAATAGTGGTTTTTAACCTCTGTAAGTTCTTTTTCAATTTCACATAAACTTAAATCGTGAGTTGCAATAATTCCTGTGGCATTACTTGCTACTAATTTTTCAACAAACTTTCTTGAACCAATGGCTTTATCTGTACTATTTGTACCTTTTAATATTTCGTCTAGAATAATAAAGTAACTATCCGTTTTAATAGCATCTACAATATACTTTAAACGTGTTAATTCACTAAAGAAGTATGAACTATCATCGGTTAACGAATCGCTTGTACGCATACTTGTAATTAATTTTACAGGAACATACTCACTAGATTTTGCACAAACTGGCAAACCAACATTAGCCATAACAATATGCAAAGAAACCGTTCTTAAAAACGTACTCTTCCCAGCCATATTTGCGCCAGTAATAATAAAAAACTGTTCGTTTTCTATATTAAAATTATTATCTACTCGTTTTTCGGTTTTTAATAATGGATGCCCTAATGCTGTTACTTTGGTTTGTTTACCTTTCTCTAAAACCTTAGGATAAACATAATGTTTATGGTTAAATGCATAATTTCCAAAACTGTTATAAGCGTCGAAAAAAGTAACCACATCAAACCAATCTTCTACTTTATCATGGTAGGTTTCAATCCATTGTTCTATAACAAAACTGTTTTTTATATCTGTTAGAAAATAACCGTTTCCAAAAATAGCTGAGATAAGATTATTTCTATTATCTAATGCATCCATAGCTTTAGATAAATCACTTAATATTAAAGATGCTTTTTTATCTTTTAATTGAATCGATTTTTGTTTTTGTTGTAATAATTCTGAAGTAAACGTTTCAGTTTCAATTGCATTTAAAAGCTGTGCATATTGCCTAAACGTATCACGGATTTTGTCTGTATTTGCAGCTAAATCATTTATCTTTTTTAAATACTTTCCTGTAACTGCTAATCCAATTAATAACCAATACCCAAAGAATTCTATAGAGATTACTTTTGTAATTCCTAAAACGAGAAGTAATAGAGATACAGTAGCAAATACCAATGGTAATCGTTTTAATGCTTTTGGTAAAAATGAGTTGTGCTTGTGTAACCACTTTACAATGTCCTCTGGCTTTGTTTCTACTTTAATTAAGTTTGCTGTTGCTTGAAACTGTTGCCTCCATTTTGGTTTTGCAGACAGTTCTTGTATTGCTTCTTGTCTTTCTTCAATATTAGAAATAGTGTTAGACTTTAAAGCATTAGACAATGCTAAAGCGCCAATTTTTGTAGCTGTTCTGTCTATAAATTGAAAAAAAGAACCACGACCAAACAAATCGATATCTAAAGCATAATTATGTTGTGGGTCTTGAAATTCCAGACCTTCGTTTCTATGAAAAAAATCGCCTGAACCTATTTTTAGTTCTTCTTCATTTATAGCCAATAATGCTTTTTTTAATGCGTAATCAGATTTTAAAGCGGTGTGTTTTGATAATAAAAATAAAAATAAAACCACACCTGCTAAACCGCAACCCAATGCTATTTGCCAATTGTTAAACGTAAAATATACTACTACAATTATACCTATAAAAGCTAATAGCCTTGCAGTACTTAAAATTGTAAGTTGCTTATATAATTTTGAAACCTCAGCCTTATAAGTCTCTAGTTGCTGCTGATAATATGTATTTGAATTTTGCATTGGTTTTATAATTCTAAAGTATCAAATTTTGTGAAAATTTGAATAATAGTTTCTACTGCATCTTGATAAAACTGATTATCAATACGCTCGAAATCGTCTGTTGGTTTATGGTAATCTTCATGGTCTGCTACACCAAAATAAATAAATGGAATATCTGCTTTATGGAATGCTGCATGATCGCTAGAATTAGTCCAATCGTCTCCATCACCTAAACCTTCGTGACCAATTAGCAAATCTACTTTACCTAAATCTTTAAAATTTTCTATTGTTGGTTTTAGCTGTGAATAGTATCTTGATCCAACTGCGAAGAGTTCGTTTTTGTTGCTTCGGCTAATCATATCCATGTTTAAGTTTAAAACAATATTTCTTTGTTGAATAGTATTGTCTTTTACAAAATGATAAGCACCTTTTAAACCTAATTCTTCACCATCGAAAGCTGCTAAAATTACGTTATGCTTTGGTGGATTACTTTTAAAATATTCAGCAAAAGCAAACAGTGCACTTACACCTGAAGCATCATCGTCTGCGCCATTATATATTTTCCCATTCTTTATTCCTTCATGATCGTAATGTGCAGATAATACTATATATTTTCTATTATCTTTAGTTCCTTTAATTAATCCTAAAATATTAGTAGCATTATAATTTCCAAAAATAAAGTGTTGTTCAAAATCTTTATTTAGTGATAGGACACCTTCTTTAGCAAACGCATCAATAATATAAGCTTTAGCTTTTTTAGCACCTTCTGTTCCTGTTCTTCTGCCTTCGAAAGCATCAGACGATAATGTCTTAATATTTTTAAGTAAAGCCTCTGTTGAATACGAGTAGTTAGTTATAGCTGCAGCAATTTCAACTTCTTTTTGTACTTCAGGTGTTGTTTGTGTTTTGCAACTAATAAATAGTAAACTGATTGCTAAAACATATACAAAGGCTATTCTTTTCATTTTAATAAATTATAAGTAAAGCTAATAAAAAAAACCCAAGATTGCTCTTAGGTTTTTATAATGAGATTCCAGCCTACGCAGGAATTAGTGTTATCCTTTTAAAGATGCAGATAAATACTCACGATTCATACGTGCAATATTTTCAAGAGAAATTCCTTTCGGGCATTCTACTTCGCAAGCTCCAGTGTTTGTACAGTTACCAAAACCTTCTTCATCCATTTGTTTTACCATGTTTAAAACACGGTCTGTAGCTTCTACTTGACCTTGAGGTAATAATGCAAATTGAGATACTTTTGCGCCAACAAATAACATGGCACTAGAGTTTTTACAACTCGCTACACAAGCTCCACAACCAATACAAGTTGCAGCCATAAAAGCGTTATCTGCATCTGCTTTATTTATTGGTATTGCGTTAGCGTCTATAGTATTTCCAGAGGTGTTTACCGAAATAAATCCTCCTGCATGTTGAATACGATCGAACGCAGTTCTATCCACAACTAAATCTTTAATTACAGGAAATGCTTTTGCTCTCCATGGCTCTATAGTAATAGTCTCTCCATCTTTAAACGTACGCATGTGTAATTGACATGTTGTTATTAAACGGTCTGGACCATGTGCTTCTCCATTAATGTATAATGAACAAGAACCACAAATTCCTTCACGACAATCATGATCGAAAGATACTGGTGCTTCTCCTTTTTCTATTAGTTCGTTATTTAAAACGTCTAACATTTCAAGAAAAGACATATCTGGTGATACGTTACTGATTGGATAATCAACCATTTTCCCTTTATCGTTAGCGTTTTTTTGACGCCATATTTTTAACTTTAAGTCCATAGCTGCTCTTTATTTATAACTTCTTTCTTTAACTTTAATATTCTCGTACTCTAAATGTTCTTTGTGAAGTATTGCGTCTTTTGGCTCTCCTTTATATTCCCAAGCAGAAACATATTGGAATTCTTTTTTACGTACTGCCTCTCCTTCTGCTGTTTGGTATTCATCTCTAAAGTGACCACCTGCAGATTCTTCACGTTGTAAAGCGTCTTTAGCAAACAGCTCTCCTAATTCTAAGAAATCTGCCACACGTCCAGCTTTTGCTAATTCTTCGTTGAATTCATTAGCTGTTCCTGGCACACGAACGTCTTTCCAAAATTCTGCTCTTAATTCTGAAATTTCAGTAATTGCAGATTTTAAATCTTTTTCATTTCTTGCCATTCCACATTTATCCCACATGATTTTTCCTAATCTTCTATGGAAATGATCTACAGAATGTGTACCATTATTATTAATTAAATGATCTATATTTTTTCTTACTTCAGCTTCAGCTTCTTCAAATTCTTTAGTATCTGTAGAAATTGGACCTGTACGAATATCATCGGCTAAATAATCACCTATTGTATAAGGTAATACAAAGTAACCATCTGCTAGACCTTGCATTAATGCAGATGCTCCAAGTCTGTTTGCACCATGATCTGAGAAGTTTGCTTCACCAATAGCATATAATCCAGGAACTGTAGTCATTAAATTATAATCAACCCAAACACCACCCATTGTGTAGTGTACTGCTGGATAAATCATCATTGGCGTTTCGTATGGATTTTCATCTACGATTTTCTCATACATTTGGAATAAGTTTCCGTACTTATTTTTAACTACTTCTTGCCCTAATTTTCTTACTAAAGCTTCATCGTTAAAATCTAAATGTCTAACGGTTGCTTGCTCTTTTCCGTAACGCATAAATGCAGAAGCGAAATCTAAGTACACAGCTTCTCCTGTTGCATTAACACCATAACCAGCATCACTACGCTCTTTTGCTGCACGAGAGGCAACATCACGAGGCACTAAATTACCAAAGGCTGGATAACGACGCTCTAAATAGTAATCTCTATCTTCTTCTGCTAATTGTGTTGGCTTTAATGTTTTATTTCTAATCGCCTCAACATCTTTTTTATGTTTTGGCACCCAAATACGTCCATCATTTCTTAAAGATTCAGACATCAAAGTTAACTTCGATTGATGATCTCCAGAAACAGGAATACATGTTGGGTGAATTTGTGTGTAACATGGGTTTGCAAAGTGAGCACCACGTTTGTGAGCTTTCCATGCTGCTGTTACATTACTTCCCATGGCATTAGTAGATAAGAAAAATACGTTACCGTATCCTCCTGTTCCTAATACAACTGCGTGAGCCGAATGTCTTTCTATTTCTCCGTTAATTAAATTACGAGTAATAATACCTCTCGCTTTTCCATCAACTTTTACAACGTCAAGCATTTCATGACGGTTGTACATTTTTATTTTTCCACGACCTATTTGACGGTTCATTGCAGAATAAGCACCTAATAAAAGTTGCTGTCCTGTTTGTCCTGCTGCATAGAATGTTCTTGACACCAAAACTCCACCAAACGAACGGTTATCTAATAATCCACCATATTCACGTGCAAAAGGAACTCCTTGTGCTACGCATTGGTCGATAATATTTGTAGAGACCTCAGCTAAACGATATACGTTTGCCTCACGAGAACGGTAATCACCACCTTTTACAGTATCGTAAAATAATCTGTATGTAGAATCTCCATCTCCTTGGTAGTTTTTTGCTGCGTTAATTCCACCTTGTGCAGCAATTGAATGTGCACGTCTTGGTGAATCTTGGAAGCAAAATGCTTTTACATTATATCCAAGTTCTGCTAAAGTAGCAGCAGCAGATCCACCAGCTAAACCTGTTCCAACAATAATAACATCTATGTTACGCTTGTTAGCAGGATTTACTAAGTCGATATGATTTTTATAATCTGTCCATTTATCTTTAATTGGACCTTGAGGTATTTTAGAATCTAAAGCCATAAATCTCTCTGTGTTTTAGTGTGCTTGATTAAAGAAGTGAAATAATGCAATAAAAACAAATCCTAATGGAATACCAATTGCGTAAATTTTACTAAATCCTTTTAATCCTTTTGTGTATTTGTTATTAGCTCCAACCGATTGGAATGCTGAATTAAAACCATGTAATAAATGTAATGCTAAGAATACAAATGAAATAACATAAAGTACAACTCTCCAAGCATCTACAAATTTGTGTTGTAGTTCTTCGTAGTATCTGTAACCACTTTCGGCATTATTAGGATCTATAAGACCAGACATATCACCAACAATAAATTTAGTATTAATCTCAGGAAACCAGAAGTCGTAAAAATGTAAACATATAAATGCTAAAATTGATAAACCACTCCATATCATGTTTCTACTCATCCAAGTAGAATTAGCACCACCATTATTTTTGGCATAGCTAATTTGTCTTGCTTTGTTATTTCTAATTTCTAAAACAAATCCCATTACAAAGTGAAATATCACGCCTATAATAAGTACTGGCTGCAATAGATATTGAATTACCCAAAACGTTCCCATAAAGTGAGACACCACGTTAAAAGTCTCTGGAGCTAATACAGAAAGTATGTTAATTGAAAAATGTTGTAGTAAAAATACCATTAGGAAAAGTGCTGAAAGTGCCATAGCAAACTTTCTTCCTATTGAAGAATTTAAAATCCCGCTCATTATTTTTGTAGTTAAAGTATAGTTCTTACAAATATAACGCTCGTAAGCTGTTATAGCAAATTTAAAATACTGTTTTCCTTATTTAGAATGGGTATAATTAAACCACAATTTTACTCAATTTCCAATCCTTGAGTTACGCCATTTACATAAACAAGATACTTTCCTTTTGGTAAGTAATATTTATTATTTTTAGCTTTATTAATAGCTATTGATGTATTTTCTTTTAAAAGTTTTTTTTGTCCTTTTTCTGAAATTGTTAAATCGTAATCAATGTAATTAAAACCTTTATCTAAGTTTACATCAAAACTCTGTAATACTGTATTTCTATCGCTACGAATTTCAATTGTTTTTTTAGCAGCAGTATTGGCATACAACTTAAAATTTGTAGAAGGTTCAAAAGGCTGCATCCACTTACTCCAACTGTTTCCCCAACGACCAGAAGCACTAATGTTTTCAATATTAAAAATGGTTATAGCGTTGACTGTTAATGCTGTATTCATTTTTTGAATTGGAGCTACGTTTGTTTTGTAGATACTTCTCCCATGAGTTCCAAGTAATAAATCGTTACTTTCTTCATGTATAACCATATCGTGGATAGCAACAGCAGGTAAGTTTTTAGAAAAAGCTTCCCATGCTATTCCATTATTAAAGGAAACATAAGCGCCATTGTCTGTACCAAGATATAAGATGCTTTTATTTACAGGATCCTCACGAATAACATTTACTGAAGCTGTTGGTATGTTAGATGAAATACTTTTCCAAGTTATTCCATAGTCTTCAGACATGTAAACGTAACTGGTAAAATCATCAAA
>NZ_JALZVX010000049.1 GCF_023299985.1 Lacinutrix sp.
AACTGTATAATCTGAAGCAAGTTGTGTTCCTAAAATAATTAAATTTTGAGATTCTAAATCAAAAGGCTCAGTACCATCATTTGACGCATCATCACAAAGCATGATTTCTAATGCTGGATTAATTGTTGGTTGTACGGTAATATTTAATAAAAAAGAACTCGATTCAAAACAATCTGAACTCAAATATTCTACTCTAACAAATATTGATTGCGGTGAACCTATTACAGCACTTGATGAATAATTAGTTGGATTACCAATTGGATTGGTCTCATTATCAGCGTCCAATTGCGTTTCATAGTACGTAATGATTTGGTCAGCTGGATTAGTAGCTGGCGCATTTATAACAGCATCATTTAAAGTTAAATCAAAATTAAAAGGTGGTACTCCTGGATTACATAAAAACATATCATTAGGAGCTGCTGCAACTATCTCTGGCAATACATCTATACAAACTTGTTCTGTATATTCACATCCAAAATCATCCGTGGTTCTATAAGTATAACAAAATTGTCCAGCAGTTGGTGGAGATACAGTAATAGTATTTCCTGTAGTGTTTGTAATTGTAGGATCTGCATCCCAACCTTCTGTAACCGTTGCAGGCGTAAAAGACAATCCTGGTGGTTGTAAATTTGGATCGAATTCTATACTCCAACCAAAAACTGTACCGTCATCAATGTTTAGATTATCGATCAATGTTAAAGTCCAATCACCATTTAATGGGCTACCAATTAATGTATTAAAAGTTCCTGTAGGCAAATAAGTTCCAGGAGCCCATGAGTTACCTGGAGGATTACTTCCTGCAACTACAGTAGTTCCATTGTTTACGGTTACTGTACCATTTATGCTAAAACAATAATCGGCACCAACTCCAGCCAATTGATCATCATCATTATTAGCACCACCAAAATAGGTGCCTCCTCCTCCTTGATTATACAATTGAGTTTGCTGCCCATTAGGACTAGTAATAAATATATCTAAATCTCCAGAAAATGAATGCTCTAAATTTATACAAACAGCTACAATCTGGTTTACACTGGTTAAAGTTTGATTAGAGTTGTAACAATCTACAGTTACAGTTGTTTGGTATGTAGCACCAGATTGATCAGGCAAAACGGTAGTTCCACTAACAGGTGGTGCACAATCGTTCATAAAATTTGTGGGTGTTACTAAACCATCAATAGTAGTCGTTTCTCCAAAACACAATACTGTATCCGCAGCTTGCGTTCCTGTAAAATCAGGTTCAGTTCCAACTTGGATAACTTGATTTATTAAATTAGTACTCATACAGCCTCCAGGATCTGAGACAGTATTCGTATCTCTAATATCTAGGTTTACTACATAAACTCCTGGATTAGGATAAGAGAAAGTTGCTGTTTGACCAGCTATAATATTACCGTCTCCTAAATCCCATTCGTATGTTGCTCCTGTTCCATCTACAGAAAAATTTCCGTTACCATTTAATGTAATATCTTCATTTGGACAAACTCTTATATAGCCATCTCCATTTGGTGTTGGTGTAGAACTATCTAATTGTGATACTATTGTTTGACAAGGCATAAAGCAAGAAATTGCAGCTTCCCAACCTGAAGTTGTTGCTACTGCATCCGAAGTAAAGACAAACGTTAAACAACCCGTTGGATTAGTTTCCGTAGCACTAACCAAACCAGGGCTATTAACTATTGAACCACCAGAAAAAGTACCAAAAGGAGTTCCTGTGGCAGAGTCTCCATTATAAATCACTAATTCATCACTATTTGGTTGTGTCCCAAATGAAGTAAAATCTACTTGTATTAAATTTCCAGCGACATCTGGACATATAGTTAAAGTAAAACTCTCATTACTACTATAATTACCCGCTCCACCAGAATCTAAAAAAGTTCCAGAACATTGATTAACAGTGCCGTTTTGCATCAAAACATCTTGACCAAATGCAACAGTAGCTATAAATAAAAGTGAAACTAGTAAGGTAAACTTTTTCATTGTTGTTGTATTTTTTATTGATGTTGAGACTTGACAATGATGAAATAATTAGTATTGTCTATTCTATAAATTCTTGAACCTCTTCCAAAAAACTCAAGATTATATTTTAACACATTAAAATTATCTTTATCGTATGCTTTATCAAATTCTAGTGTTGGATTGTATAAATTAAATAGCCCTGCAGAACTAAGTGTTTTGTACTTTTCTGAGTAATTTACGAAATCTGGCATTTCTTTAATTACCACTCTATTTCTTAATAAATTTTTTAAATCTTTTAGCTTTTGAGGCCTACTCATTACATAAGCGTCAAACTTATCGCCATAAACTTCTTGTATAAAAGTCTTTTCTTTTAACGTTAAAGACTCTTTAACATTATCGTTATACTTGACTAATTTAAGAGGTTGCTTATTTGAGGATTGAGCAAATGAACCGAAAATGCTAATTATAAACAAAAAAGCAAAAACGTAGATGGATTTAAATTTCATAGATAAATACTGTTTTAAAGATGCTAAAAATAATAAAAAATAATCAACTAATTATTAACTAATCTGTATTCTAAAAATAAAACAACCAAAATATAAAAACTCCTACCTTGTTAGACTCCTTTTTTTATTACTTATCTTTGCAAACCGAAGACTTTTAGTAATATTTATAACGCTTTTTATTGAATAACACACCGTTGAAAGCCTATAGCTTTTTAACGACCATATAATGCAATATTAATGATTTTAGTTAGAATTTGAACACATGAAAATTGATAATACTACAAATGCAAATGACGAATTAGGAGAAAACCACATTGGCACATCTTCTGAAACACCTATGTCTGCAAATGCTTTTAAAATTTCAGATAAAGAAAAAATAGAAATAATTCAAGACGATGTTCGCCATATTATGGAAACTTTAGGATTGGACTTAACAGACGATAGTTTAAACGGCACACCTAAACGTGTTGCAAAAATGTTTGTTAATGAGATTTTTGGAGGTTTAAATCCAGAAAAAAAACCAGTAGCATCCGTTTTCGACAATAAGTATAAGTATGGAGAAATGCTTGTAGAAAAAAACATTACTGTTTATTCTACTTGTGAACACCACTTACTTCCAATTGTTGGAAGAGCACATATTGCATATATTTCTAACGGAACTGTAGTTGGGCTTTCTAAAATGAATCGAATTGTAGATTATTTTGCAAAACGTCCTCAAGTACAAGAGCGTTTAACAATTCAAGTAGTAAAAGAGCTTCAAAAAGTATTAAACACAGACGATGTTGCCTGCGTAATTGACGCTAAGCACTTGTGTGTGAATTCTCGTGGCATTCGTGATATTGAGAGCAGTACAGTAACTTCAGAATTTGGTGGCCAATTTAAAAACAAGAATACTAAACGTGAGTTTTTAGATTATATTAGCTTAGAAACGAAGTTTTAAATTCAAAATTACACTTTCATTTAAAAACTATATTTTGCAACACTTTAAAAAGTGTCACAATTTCTTTCCGTAGAAAAATCAATAAAAACAACATTTAAAATAATGCAACTTTATAAAAACCAGCATATAAAAATCTATAATTCTCTAACAGGAAAAAAAGAAGCTTTTAAAACTATTAATGAAGGCTATGTTGGCATGTACGTTTGTGGACCAACAGTTTACAGCAATGTACACTTAGGTAATGTAAGAACATTTATGTCTTTCGACATGATATTTCGTTACCTAAAACACCTAGACTATAAAGTACGCTATGTTAGAAACATTACAGATGCTGGACACCTTGAAAACGATGCAGACGTAGGTGAAGATAAAATTACAAAAAAAGCACGACTAGAAGAAATTGAACCTATGGAAATTGTGCAGCGTTATACTGTAGATTTTCATAATGTTTTAAATAGATTTAATTTCCTACCACCAAGCATAGAGCCTACTGCAACTGGACATATTATAGAACAAATTGAACTAATAAATACCATTATAGAAAATGGTTTTGGTTACGAAGTTAATGGCTCTGTTTATTTCGACGTCCACAAATACAACGAGACTAATAATTACGGAATATTAAGTAAACGTAAACTTGAAGATTTAATCCATAATACTCGTGCGCTTGATGGACAAAGCGACAAGAAAAATCCACAAGATTTTGCACTTTGGAAAAAGGCAGAACCTACTCACATTATGCGTTGGCCATCGCCTTGGAGCGACGGTTTTCCTGGTTGGCATTTAGAATGCACAGCTATGAGCACAAAATACTTGGGCAACCAATTCGATATTCATGGTGGTGGAATGGATTTAAAATTCCCACATCACGAATGTGAAATTGCACAAAATCAAGCTGCTAAAGGTCAAGCTCCTGTAAACTATTGGATGCATGCAAATATGCTAGAACTTAATGGTACACGCATGAGTAAATCTTCAGGAAACTATATTAATCCTGCTGAGTTACTTTCTGGAAAAAACGACATTATGTCTAAAGCTTATAACCCAAATGTTATAAGATTTTTTATGATGCAATCTGCTTACCGAAGCGTATTAGACTTAACAGACAACGGACTATTAGCAAGCGAAAAAGGTTTTAATCGCCTCATGAATGCAGTAGATGATTTAGACAATTTAAAATCCTCAAACACATCATCTTTCGATGTTAAAGCATGGAAACAATCTTGTTACAATGCCATGAACGACGATTTTAACACACCTATTTTAATCGCCAATTTATTCGAAGCCGTAAACCATATTAACGCCATAAAAGAGGGCAATACAACTATTTCTCCAGAAGATTTAGAGCTTTTTAAAAACGCAATACACACTTTTGTTTTCGATTTATTAGGTTTAAATAACGCGCAAGACACAACTGAAGAAACAGATAAATTATCTGGAGCTGTAGCATTACTTATTAAATTAAGGCAAGAAGCTAGAGCCAATAAAGACTTTGCTTTGTCTGATAAAATACGTGATGAATTAGCCGAAGTTGGTATTACTTTAAATGATAGCAGAGAAGGCACCACTTTCTCGACAAATTAAATTCTCTCCAAAGGAGAGGACTTTTGGAATATGAAAAAAATACTAATTGCACCTTTTCTATTTATAATAAAAGTCTATCAAACTTTTATATCTCCATTTACACCAGCTACGTGTAGATACCAACCAACATGTTCGCATTACACCAAAGAAGCTTTAGTAAAATACGGCTTTTTAAAAGGCATGAAATTAAGTATAAAACGCATATTTAGTTGTCATCCTTGGGGAGGAAAAGGATACGATCCTGTTCCTTAAAAGAATGACAACTTGCCAACGCAACAGCTCGCCTGTTTACTAAAAATGTAAACTTTACATTCTTTTAACGCTCAATCGCCTTTTGGAGAAAAAGGATATGATCCCGTTCCATAATTATTTTTAGGCGTTTCTTTTTTTCAAACCTTCAAGGTTTAGATACCTAAATAAATTTGGTAAAAACCTTTCAGGATTGCAAAAAAGTCAGGCTATCCGCTATATCTTTTTTTGCCATATATGGCAGCAAAAAAAGGATGCCGCTTCTATCCTTAACGCACACACCAATAATTAGTTTTAAAAAAAATACTCTGGTTTTGTTAATGATTTGTGATATACTAAAATAAATTCAGCATAAATACTATATTTACAATCATAAAAAATAATCTATGTATTTATTAGAATTTAACTGGAATCCTTTAACAGGAATTGATATCGTTGGGAATTTCAAAATTCATTTTTACAGTTTAATGTGGGTTGCTGCATTTATAATAGGCTGGAACATAATGAAACGCATTTTTAATAGAGAAAATGTTAAAATCGAATACCTTGATCCTCTATTTATCTATACCGTTTTAGCAACGATGTTAGGTGCACGTTTAGGACACGTTATTTTTTATCAACCAGAATTATTTTCACGAGACTTTTTTAGTGTATTTCTACCATTTAATTTTGTTCCAAAATTTGAATTCTCAGGTTTCTCAGGTTTAGCAAGTCATGGCGCAGCAATAGGCATTGTTTTTTCAATGTATTTGTATAGAAAAAAATACAAGTATAATTCTCTAATGTGGATTTTAGATCGCATTGTAATACCTGTAGCTTCTGGAGCTGTATTTATAAGAATAGGAAACTTTATTAACTCTGAAATTATAGGAAAAGAATCTGGAGACTTTCCATTAGGTGTTCGTTTTATTCAAGAATATTACAGAAAAGGAGAAATAGTAAAACTAACAGGCATTAAAGATTACAAAGAAGCCTATCAAGCAGTTTCAAACAACCCTAAATTTATAGACTTATTAAATGCTGTGCCTTATAGGCATGCTGCCCAACTATACGAAGCATTCTGTTATATTTTTGTGTTTTTAATACTACTCTATTTTTACTTAAAAACAAATAAAGGCAACCAACCAGGTTTTATATTTGGTTTGTTTTTAGTGTTACTTTGGACCGTTCGTTTCTTTGTAGAATTCTTTAAAATAGCACAAGTAGATGGACGAGACGATTATATTTGGTTTATGAATACTGGACAAGCACTAAGTATTCCATTTATAATTATTGGCATATATTTTATGTTTTTCTTTAAACAAAAATCTAACTACAAATCATGAAAACATTAAAAACAGTAATAGCAGTATTATTTATAAGTATAGCAATTACAAGCTGCAAAAGCGAACCAAAATCTATCGAGCAGCCAGAAGTTACATTTACTAAAGAAGGAGAACTTACTTTATTTAAAAGCGCAACAGATACCATTATTACCAAAATAGATATTGAAATTGCAAAAACAGCTTTTGAGATTGAAACTGGTTTAATGTACAGAAAGTCGATGAAAAAAAACCAAGGTATGCTGTTTGTTTTTAACGAAATTAGAGAACGTAATTTTTATATGAAAAACACACGTTTTCCGTTAGATCTTATCTTTTTAGACCATAACAAAACAGTAGTAAGTTTTCAAGAAAATGCGCAGCCTTTTAATGAAGCTTCTTTACCATCTAACGCATTAGCACAGTTTGTTCTTGAAGTAAATGCTGGTTTAGCTGAAGAATGGTTACTTGAAGTGGGAGACAAAATGGACTACTTTGTTTATAAAATTGTAGAGTAATGAAACAAAAAGTCATTGAAATAGAACGGCAAAACAAACATTCTATTTTTACGACTCAATTCACTCCAAAAACTTCAAACTCTAAAAGCATTGTAATTTCTTCTGCAACTGGTGTTTTACAAACTTATTACTCTCAATTTGCTACCCATTTTTGCAGTTTAGGTTTTACGGTTTATACGTTTGATTATTCTGGAATAGGATTATCTCATGCTAAAGACATAAAAAACAACACCTCTAATTTATACGATTGGGCCAAAAACCAAGCATCCATTTTACAATTTGCTAAAACAGAAAACCCAACACACAAAATTACTTTAGTTACGCATAGTATTGGTGGACAACTTATTGCTTTTAATAAAAATATTAAGTTTGCAGACACTATAATTACTGTGGCCTCACAATCTGGCTACTGGAACTTGTTTTCTGGTTTTGAGAAAATAAAAATGCTACTATTCTGGAATTTTATCATACCTATAGCAACAGTTATTTATGGTTATTTTCCAGCTAGAAAATTAAAACTCTTTGAGAATCTTCCAAAAAATGTTGCCTACCAATGGCGAAGTTGGGGAAATAGAAAAAACTATTTTTTAAGCAAAGCTAAAAAAGAAGATTTAGCTTTAGAGTCTATTACTTGTCCTACTCTAGTTTTAAGTTTCCCAAACGATAATTTTGCACCAAAACCAACTGTAGATTGGCTAGCTAATATTTTTATAAATGCAAAAGTAGATAGACAACATATTGAACCAAAAGTACTAAACATTCCAGACGTTGGACATTTTGGTTTTTTTAGAGAGCGTTATGAAAAGTCACTTTGGGAGATGATAGAACAATGGATTGAGGATAAAACTTAGGTTATAAAAGCCTTTGTGAGCTCCTCTTTCTTAAAAAAAATTGAGAAGTTTGCTTAATGTTTAAGATATGGTTCCGTTTCAATAAACTATATCGTACGTTAAGCAAGTTAGCGTATTTTTTTGCAAAGTCAAGTCTGAAATTATATGCAAATAAAAAAAATCTGACTCGTATATTTATAGTAACAAACAACTAATTTTAAACCCGAAACACAGCTAGTAAGCGCGTTAAGGATAGAAAGGTTTATTTGAGCTCCTCGCAGAGAGCGAGCCTTGATAGCCTGACCAAGACTTTTTTGTCTTGGGAACGCCCGAAACAAAAAAAGCCTTTTAGTATAAAACTAAAAGGCTTTTTAATATTTAAAAATTAGAAGCTTATGCTTTTGCGCCTTCTTCTAATTCTTCTTCTTTTACTTTGTCTTTTAAAGACTCTGCTGCATCTCCTCTTTTTACTGTATCGTACATAATTGGTGTAGCAATAAATAAAGATGAGTATGTACCAACAATTACACCTACTATTAAGGCAAACATGAAACCTCTAATAGATTCTCCACCAAATATAAAGATGGCTAATAACACTACTAATGTAGTTAAAGAGGTGTTTAATGTTCTACTTAATGTAGAGCTTAAAGATTTATCGATAACCTCACTAAATTCCCAACCTGTGTGCTCGTTAAAGAATTCACGAATTCTATCGAATACTACAACGGTATCATTTAAAGAGTAACCAATTACGGTTAGAATTGCCGCAATAAAGGCTTGATCGATTTCCATTGAAAATGGCATAAACTTATATGTAATAGAGAATACGCCTAATACGATTAATACATCGTGGAATACTGCTGCTACTGCACCAAGTGAGAATTGCCATCTTTTAAAACGAATTAAGATATAAAGGAAAACCACGATTAACGATCCTAAAACTGCCCAAAAAGAGGCTTGCTTTATATCATCTGCGATGGTTGGACTTACTTTATACTTTTTCATTAAACCTGCTGTTTTTCCTTCTTTATTTGAAATAAAGTCTGCTTCAGACATTCCGTTTAAATAAGGCTGTAAAGCTGTGAATAATGTTGTTCTCATTTCGTTGTCTGCTTCTTCTGAAGCTTCGTCGATTCTAAACTTAGTTGTGATTTTTAACTGATTATCGTCTCCAAAAGTTTTAGCGTTTGCACTACCAAAAATTTCTGGCTTAGATAATGTTTCACTTATCTCTACTGCACTTACTGGTTGATCGAAACGTACTTGGTAAGTTCTACCACCTACAAAATCTACACCTTGATCTAATCCGTTTGTAAATAATGATGCTAAACTTCCTAGAATTAATACTCCAGAAATAATGTAAGCCACTTTACGTTTTTTTAAGAATTTAATATCGATGTTTCTAAATAGGTTTTTAGTAATACTTGTAGAGAAATCTAATTTCCCTCCTCTGTTTACATACCAATCTACTAATAATCTAGTAATAAAAATTGCAGTAAATAATGATGTACCAATACCTACTAATAAAGTAGTTGCAAAACCTTTAATTGGTCCTGTACCAAATAAAAATAAAATTAAAGCGGTTAAACCAGTTGTAATGTTGGCATCTAAAATAGATGATAATGCATTACTAAATCCATCTTTTACAGCAGATTTTTGGTCTTTTCCTTTAGCTAACTCTTCTCGAATACGCTCGAATATAAGTACGTTTGCATCTACAGACATACCTATGGTTAATACAATACCTGCAATTCCAGGTAATGTTAATACAGCACCTAATCCAGATAAAATACCAAAGATTAATAAAATATTTAATGCCATTGCAATATCTGCAAAAACACCAGCTTTACCATAATAGAAAACCATCCATAATAACACTAATGCTAATGCTATTAAAAATGACATTGTACCACTATCTATAGCTTCTTGACCTAAAGTTGGCCCAACCTCATCACTCTGGATTATACTTGCTCTAGCTGGTAATTTACCTGCACGTAATACGTTAGATAAATCTATTGCTTCGTTAATAGTAAAGTCTCCAGAAATTTCTGAACGACCTCCTGCAATTTTACCTCTACTAATTCCTGGTGCAGAATACACAAGATTATCTAAAACAATTGCAATGTTGCTTCCTTCTTTGTAAGCACGCTCTGTCATTGTTTCCCAAGTTTTAGCACCTGCAGCATCCATTTGCATGTTTACAACTACTCTATTTCCTTGGTCGTAACCTTCTCTTGCATCATCAATACTTCCATTTAATGGAGGCGTATTATCTCTGTTACCTTCTAATACGTGTAACGTTGTTACTTCACTATCTTTTTTAGGCTTTTCGAATACAAATTTTACGTTTTTTGCAGCTGCTGGACGCATTGCAATTGCTTCTTTAGAATTTAATATTTCTAATACTTTTGCTTGGTTTGTTAACTTAACTAAACCAACTCCAGAATAACTACGCGTTGCTCCAACTGCAACTAAATCGTAAAACGGATTAACAGCTACTGCTGTTTCGTCTTCTTCTCCTGTTAAATCTCCAATAATATCTTCTGCAGTTTCTTCGCCTGCATCTTGAGTTGCCTCAGTATCTGTATCTACTACTGTTTCTGTTGTGTCTTGTTTTGCTTTTAAAACTGTATTTAAATCGTTAAAATACTGACCTAAATCTTGCGCTTTATAACCAAACCAAAACTCTAATTCTGCTGTTCCTGTAATTAATGCCTTAGCACGTTCTACATCTTTAACACCAGGTAATTCTACTAAAATACGACCAGAAGACCCTAAACGTTGAATGTTTGGTGATGCTACACCAAATTGATCGATACGTGTACGTAATACTTGTAAAGCAGAGTTTATAGACTCGTCTATTTTTTTAGATAAAGCGCTTTTTACATCGCTATCACTCATTCCTATTTCTACAGTTCCAGCTTCTACTAAAGAACGTGTTCCAAAAATATCTGGTGATGCTAATGTTTTATCTCCTTTAATAGCGTCAAAAGCTTCGTAGAAAGAATCTATATAATCATCTTGAGAACTCGTTTGTAAAACATCTGCATCGTCTAATGCTTTGTTAAAAACAGGATCTTTAGAGTTGTTTGCTAATCCTTTTAAAATATCTTTTACAGATACTTGTAAAATAGCTTCTAAACCACCTTTAAGGTCAAGACCTAATTTCATGGCATTATCCTTAACTTTAGAATAATCTTCTCCTAAAAAAACACTTGTTGTGTCTGTTGAAAGAGAATCTAAATACTTTGTTTCAAAGTTTTTACGTAGGTCTTTATAATCTACAACATCTTCACTAAATTTAGATGCTGCTACTTCTTGTGCGTTTGTCTCGATGGCACTATTTTTAAACGAGAAAGACAGTTGGTAAATACTTACCAGTCCAAATAAAACTGCAAACAGTTTTACTAATCCTTTATTTTGCATTGTTTTGTTATTTACGCCAGAACTATTTCTGGCAATTATTAATACTATTTTTAATATGAATTGTTAGCTTTTAATTATGAAAATTGAAAACTCTATTTTAAAAATGAAAAATTAATACGGAAGTATCTTGAAATCACTTTAAAAATTTATTTTTAGGAAGTTTTAATCTTTTTCCTGTTAAGAAAGTGGTCCAGCGCGACCTTCAGGAATTTTATGAGGAATATTATTTATTGCAACTGCAATAGTTTTGTTTTGTTTGTAAGCGACTAGTACTTCAACATTTTTTTTGTTTGAAGTAATAACTGATGCATATACAAATAAGTTAGGATTAGAAAACCTATCGTAATCTTGTTTAAGTTCAAATATAAATTTTCCTTTAGACCCAAAACCTGTATCGCTGCTTTTAGTGATTTCGAAAACATCGAGGTTACAAGTGTTTTCTGTTGGAAATTCAGATTGACTATCCTTATTAGTAGTAGAAGTATAATCTATTACAATTTTAGATAATAGAATATCTCTTACATTAGCAACTGTTGTGTCACTAAAATATGAAATTACTAGGCGACCATTAGCTTCTTCTCTAACAGTAACACTAGAAACACCTATAGTTTTTAATTGCTTTTTTATGTTAGCAATAGTTAACTGTACTTTGTTTGTAGAGACCTCAGCATTAGAAAATTGTAATACAACCTCTTGATTTGGCACTACCAGGTTTTCCTGACTTGCACCAAATAAAGTGAGTATTATAATTAAAGCACCAAAGTACCATTTTGTGTTCATGCGTCAAATATAAAAAAATAAAGACTGTATTGCTACAGTCTTTGTATAAATAATTAAGTAATAAAAGTTCTTAAAATGCTTTATGCTAATTTATTGCGGTTGTTTTGTGTACGTCATTAACTTTAATTGTGGAATTTCTTCCTTACCTAAAAGTATTGCTGCTAGTTCTGCTGCTTCTTGCACTGTGAAATCTCCAGATATTTCTGAACGACCTCCTTTAATTGGCCCATTAGAAACGCCTGGAGCAGAAAACACTACATCGTTAATAACCATTGCTATTTGTCTGTTTTCGTTATAAGCTTTTTCAGTTAAGCGTTCCCACTCTAAAGCACCTTCTTGATTCATGGTAATAGAAACAACTGGTCGATTAGCAAAATCTTTTTTTTGCTGTGCTTTTTCAATTACGCTTCCAGACATGACTGCCTTATTTTCTCTATTAGATTTTATGGTATATATTGATAAAGCACCATCTTTACTTGGTCTACCATATAGAAATTTTACAAATTTTTGAGGTCCAAAAAGCTTTTGCTTTAATGAGTCGAGTGTTTTAATTACATTTAGAGTATCCTTTGGTTTCATGTAGAGCAATATTGGGTACCCTTCAAAACCTGTTCCTGAAGATGCCTTTAAGATTTTACTAGCCGCACTTCCATTCTCCTTATAATCCTCTAACTCAAAAATATCTCTGGCAATTTTTATTGAATTAAAAGTTTCCCAAAACTCGAGTTTACCTTTATTTGTAACGACATTATTTAACGCTTCATCTTTTAATGTATTTGAATATGCTTTTATTAGGATTTTATTGTCCTCAAAAAGACTAACACTGTTTTTTAATCCATAATAAGAGAGCCTAGATTCTAAAACCTCAACAATTTTACTTGTATTCTCGACTGTAGCTTCATCTGGATTTTCAAAAGCATAAATAAATTGATGCTCCAAAGGTTTTTGGCAACTAAAAACACCTAATAAAATAACAACCGTAAATACTGCTTTAATTTTCTTCATCTTTAAAAATAAAAAAACCTCACGAGCTTATTACAAGTGAGGTTTGATTATATTATAATTTTAGATTATAACTCTAACAATCCATTGGTTTTTTTAACACCTTCTGCAGACTCAGCCAATTTTGCTTTTTCAGCATCAGTTAAGCTAATTTCAACAATTTGCTCAATACCATTTGCGCCTAATACACAAGGCACTCCAATTGCTAAATCGCTTAAACCAAATTCACCATCTAAAAAGGCAGAACATGGAAATATTTTTTTAGTATCGCAAGCAATTGCTTGAACCATTGCAGATACTGCAGCACCTGGTGCATACCAAGCAGAAGTACCTAGTAAACCTGTAAGTGTTGCTCCTCCTACTTTAGTATCTTGAACTACTTGATCCATACGTTCTGCAGATAAAAACTCTGAAACAGAAACACTATTTCTTACTGCTTTTCCTATTAATGGCACCATACCTTTATCGCTATGTCCACCAATTACCATTCCGTCCACATCGCTAATTGGAGCTCCTAAAGCTTCTGCTAAACGATACTTGAAACGTGCAGAGTCTAATGCTCCTCCCATTCCAATAATTCTATTTTTTGGTAAACCTGTAGTTTTATGTACTAAATAAGTCATGGTATCCATTGGATTTGATACCACAATTATAATTGTATTTGGAGAATGCTCGATTAAACTTGCAGATACCATTTTTACAATTCCTGCATTAATACCAATTAGCTCTTCACGAGTCATACCTGGTTTTCTAGGAATTCCAGAAGTAATAACACAAACATCAGATCCTGCTGTTTTAGTATAATCACTAGTACTTCCTGTAATTTTTGTATCGAAACTATTTAATGAAGCAGTTTGCATTAAATCCATTGCTTTACCTTCGGCAAAACCTTCTTTAATGTCTAAGATTACAACTTCACTTGCAAAATCTTTAATAGCGATATATTCAGCACAACTTGCGCCTACTGCTCCTGCTCCAACTACTGTTACCTTCATTTGATTTTTTTTTAAGTTAATGACAAATGGAATTCTCTTATATAAAATATTGAATAAACACAATATTTTAAGTTAAGTTCATTTCATTTTTAATATTTTTTAGTTTGTGTATAATTTTTAAGATACAAATTTACAAATTTTGCTTCAGAATTTGAATAAAAATAAGACTTTTAAAAGCTGAAATTCAATCCTAAAGACGTACTACTAAAATCTAGAATAGTCTAAACTGCATATAAACAGAATTATAGTTTTTAAAAAAACTTATAATTTATAGTTAAATCCTAAAACTAGATTAGTAAATGCTCCAAAAGAAATATTAGAGTTAATTGAAAACTTATTAAAATTATAGTTTACACCTAAATCTCCTTTAAAATTGGTTTCGTTGCCTTCTAAGGTTTCTAATGCAGTATTTAAAACGAGAAGTAGCAATTCACCATCTCCTCCAATTTGATATGTAAAATCACTTTCTGTTATTCCAATTGCTGCAGTAAAATCGAACTTTTTAATAGTTTTAGATGCCAAAACACTAAACAAAAAAGAATTCCCTTCTACGTTAATAGCGTTTATTGTTCCAAGCACTAAATTTGCAGGAGAAAACTCATCGCTTACGTTGTATTTTGAATAAGAAACCAAAGCAGCTATATTAAACTTATCGTTATCTATAGAAGGAATCCATTGCGATATATTATGTTGCAAACCAAAACCATATACTTGATAATAGGTTTTATTTATCTTAATTCTTGGTGAGTATCTTGTAATAAATGTTGTGCCTTTCCAGAGTCCTAATGCTGCTTGAAATTGAAAATAATTAAACACAGACTGGTCTAATCCTTCTGGAGCATCAATCTCTATAGCATCACCATTAATTGAACCTTCTAAAACCACATTACTTTCTCCACCTAAAGCTGTTGGTATCGAAGCATTAGTTTGATTTCCCTGAATACTTAAATTTACTAAGTTAGGTTCTGAAACATTAAAATTTTGTTTGTTTTTTGGTAAAAAAAGAGCATTTACTTGTAAAGAAAGATCAACTTCCCAAAGATTTAGTGCTTTTGCATTTTTAAACCATCCACTGGAAGCTTGGTAAATTGTAGCCTGCGCTGCTGGCTCTACATATTGTCCTGTTAAAAAAATTAAATCGCCTGCTACATCATTCAAATCTTGATTTTGAGATAGACACAAAACAGGCGAAATAAATAGTACAAATACTAATCTATGCATCAATATTAGCATAGACCGCATTCTTTTCTATAAACTCTCTACGCGGTGGCACTTCGTCTCCCATTAACATTGAGAATACTCTATCTGCCTCCACACCATTATCGATTTGAATTTGACGTAATGTTCTAAACTCAGGATTCATAGTAGTATCCCAAAGTTGTGTTGCATTCATTTCACCAAGACCTTTATAACGTTGAATTTTTGCACCATCACCGTATTGTTCTTGTAATGCCATACGTTCATCATCATTCCATGCATATTGTTTTTTTGCGCCTTTTTTAACTAAATATAAAGGAGGAGTTGCAATATAAATATGTCCATTTTCTATTAACTCTTTCATATAACGGAAAAAGAATGTAAGAATTAGTGTTTCAATATGCGAACCATCAATATCGGCATCACACATAATTACTATTTTATGGTATCTTAACTTTGAAAGGTTTAGAGCTTTACTATCTTCTTCAGTACCAATAGTTACACCTAGAGCTGTAAAAATATTTTTAATTTCTTCGTTTTCGAAAACCTTATGAGACATGGCTTTTTCAACGTTAAGAATTTTACCTCTCAATGGTAAAATAGCTTGAAAAGCACGATCACGTCCTTGCTTTGCTGTTCCACCTGCCGAATCTCCCTCTACAAGATATACTTCGCATTTTGCAGGATCTTGCTCAGAACAATCAGATAATTTTCCAGGTAAACCACCAATACTCATTACCGTTTTACGTTGTACCATTTCACGCGCTTTTTGTGCTGCGTGACGT
>NZ_JALZVX010000050.1 GCF_023299985.1 Lacinutrix sp.
AAACGCTCCTCCTATTTTTTAGAAGAAGAATAAATTCTAATTTTTAAAAAAATGAGAAGAAAGCACTAGTTTTTTTTAAACAGCAGATTGCTTAAGTTTAATAAGCTTTAACTTATCTAATACTACCATTATACAATACGTAATATCTACTTCATGCCATTTTACTCCAAAATTAGCACGAGTAGAATGTGTGTGGTGGTTATTGTGGTAGCCTTCGCCCATCATTAAAAAATCGAACGGTAATAAATTTCTTGAAGTGTCACTTACTTCAAAATTTCTATAACCATAAATATGGCCAAACCAATTTATTATTACACCATGAATTGGAGCCATTAAAAAGGCAACTGGTAAAAATAGCCACTGCCACCAAGCGGTAGCAAATATTATAAAAAACGCTGTGTATAGTGCTCCCCAAACTAATCTTGAGATTTTAGAGCTTGCAAACTTATCAAAAGCTTCCCATTGTGGTACATTTTTAGTAAACTTTTCTGCTACAGGAATGCGTTTATTATTAATGTCTTGGTATGTGTTTTTTGTACGCCACATCATAGAAAAAACAGTAGCATCGTACTTTGGTGAGTGTGGATCTTTTTCTGTATCTGCATATGCATGGTGTAACCTATGCATAACGCCATAACCATAAGCACTTAAATAATTAGAACCTTGAAAAACCCAAGTAAGCACAAAACATATTTTTTCCATAGTACGAGACATGGTGTAGGTTTGGTGTGCTGCGTAACGGTGTAAAAAGAATGTTTGAAAAAACAATCCTGTGTACCAAAGTGTTAGTATTAATATTAAAATCATCATAGACTTTTACTTTTTCGTAAAGGTAAATAATTCTAGCATTTTGCACAATGAACTTAAGTTAAGAAATACGTTTTCTAATGCGGCTTAAAGCTTGTGCTGTTACACCAATATACGAGGCTATGTATTTTAAAGGAATTTCTTGCATTAGCTTAGGTCTTTCTTTAAATAAATTGAGGTAACGTTCCATGGCAGACTCGTTTAACAGTGACTGTTCGCGTTTAGATTTAATAAGAAATAAGCGTTCTGAAGACAAACGTCCAATTTGGTTACCTACTGCTGTTTTTTTATAAACCTCTTGTAAGTCGTTATAAGAAATTCTCCAAGTATTAAGGTCTGTTAATGCTTCAAGCTGATACAAGGACGGTTTTCTTGTTAAAAATGAATCGTATGCACTTACAAATTCGTTATTAAAACAGAAACCAAAAGTGGTGTCTTTTTCTTCATCTTTATTAGGAATAACAAAACGTGCAATACCACTTTCTATAAAAGAAATATAGTTTTCTGTCTCACCAACTTCTAAAACAATACTTCTTTTTTTGTAGGTTTTATTTATTAATTTAGACGAAAAAAACTGCCAATCTTTATCGCTAATGGTCACAGTTTTCTCTATATATTCTCTAATGTTTGTCATGCTTTTTCTTATACTACAAAGAACGCTTTTTTAAATTAATTAAATAAAATTTACATTTGTTAAAAGATACTGTTATTAAAGCTAAGAAAACAAAACAGTCTGTATAAAAATTTAGTATTTTTAAACTTTTAAAATTTAAAGCAGATTAAACTATGAAAATATTAGCCATTGGTAAAAATTATGTAAATAATAAAACGGAAATAAAAGCCATTACTAAAGGTTTTCAACTTATTTTTTCTAAGCCAGAATCTAGCTTGGTTACAGACAATAGAGATGTGGTATACCCAAGTTTTACTTCTAATTTATTATACGAGGTAGAATTGGTTATTAAAATTGGTAAGTCTGGTAAAAACATTTTAGAGCAAGAGGCTAACGCTTATATTTCGCATATTGGTATTGGGATAGATTATACAGCAAAAGATATTTTAAATCAGGTACGCGAAACCAAAGGACCTTGGGAATTAGCAAAAGGTTTTGATGGTGCTGCTCCTATTTCTGGCTTTAAAGCTGTTTCAGATTTTAAAGATTTAAACAACATTAACTTTAGTTTAAACATTAACAACGAACAAAAACAAGTTGGTAATACTGGTTTTATGATTTATAACTTTGCCGAAATTATAGCCTTTACCTCTCAATTTATGACTTTAGAACCTGGTGATTTAATTTTTACTGGAACACCAGCTAAAGGTGCTGGAGCAAGTATTAAAGGTGATCGTTTACAAGCGTCTATTGAAGGTGAATTACTTTTAGATTTTAAGGTGGTTTAGTAGAAAATTAATTATTTCTAACGACCTATTAAATTTGTTTTAACTCATTATAACTTCATTTTTTTAATTCCAAAAATTAAATCTATGTTACACCAAAGCGTTATCTATAATACTTTGTACCACTTCTGGATTTAGCAACGTACTTATATCTCCTAAGTTTCCAGAGTCTTTATGGGCTATTTTTCGTAAAATACGTCTCATAATTTTACCACTTCGTGTTTTAGGTAAACCGTCTGTAAACTGTATTTTATCGAGTTTAGCAATTGGTCCTATTTGTTCTGTAATAATCTGGTTAATTTCTTTACGCAAATTATCATGGTTTCTGCCTTCTCCTATGTCTTTTAAAATAACATAACCATATAATGCATTTCCTTTTACGTCATGCGGAAAACCAACTATAGCGCTTTCTGCAACTGCAGGATGCTCGTTAATAGCATCTTCAATTGGTGCAGTACCAAGATTGTGACCAGATACAATAATAACATCGTCCACACGACCAGTAATTCTATAATAACCAACCTCATCTCTTAGTGCGCCATCACCTGTAAAATAATTGTTTTCAAAAGCAGTAAAATAAGTTTCTTTATAACGTTTATGGTTTCCATAAATAGAACGTGCTATACTTGGCCATGGAAACTTAATACATAAACGACCACTAACTTGGTTGCCTTCTATCTCTTTACCTTCTTCGTCCATTAAACAAGGCTGAATACCAATAAATGGTAAAGTAGCGTAAGTAGGCTTAGTTGGTGTAACATAAGGAATTGGTGTTAGCATAATACCGCCATTTTCTGTTTGAAAATAAGTATCTACAATTGGTGCTTTGTTTTTACCAATATTATCATCGTACCAATGCCAAGCTTCCTCGTTAATTGGCTCGCCAACGGTTCCTAAAACTTTTAAGCTTGACAAATCGTGTTTTTGTGTGTATTCTAAACCTTCTTTTGCCAAAGCTCTAATAGCAGTTGGTGCTGTATAAAACTGATTCACTTTATGCTTTTCTACAATTTGCCAAAAACGACTATAATCTGGATGACTAGGAACGCCTTCAAATAAAACCGAAGTTGCGCCATTTGCTAATGGACCATAAATAATATAACTGTGTCCTGTAATCCACCCTACATCTGCACTACACCAATACACATCGTTTTCTGTGTAATTAAATACGTTTTTAAACGTGTAAGATGAATACACCATATAACCTGCAGTTGTATGTAACATGCCTTTTGGCTGTCCTGTTGAGCCAGAAGTATATAATATAAAAAGCGGATCTTCTGCATCCATAATTTCAGGTTCGCAATCTATAGAAGCTGCATCTAGCAATGGCTGTAACCAGAAATCTCTTTCGGTTGTCATTGTTATCTCTGAATTAATACGTTTTGCTACTAAAACATTTTCTATTCCTGGACAGTCTTTTAAAGCTTCGTCCACAATACCTTTTAAATCTATTGTTTTAGTTCCACGGAAAGACCCATCACTTGTAATTACCATTTTACAATCACAATCATTAATTCTAGTTGCTAATGCAGTAGATGAAAAACCCGCAAAAACAACAGAATGTACTGCGCCTATTCGTGCACATGCTAAAACGGAATATACAAGTTCAGGAATCATAGGTAAATAAATACACACACGATCACCTCTTTTCACACCTTTTGCTTTTAATACGTTTGCCATTTTGCAAACACGCTCATGTAAAACTTTATAAGTAATATGTTCTGCTGCTTCTTTTGGATCGTTAGGTTCAAAAAGAATAGCCGTTTTGTTTCCTCTTGTTAGTAGATGTCTGTCTAAACAATTCTCTGTAATATTCAATTTTGCACCCTCAAACCATTTTACTTCTGGCTTTCTAAAATCCCAACTTAAAACGGTATCCCATTTTTTTCGCCATAGAAAATGTTCTTCAGCTATTTCCTCCCAAAAAGCTTCAGGATTATTAACCGATTTTCTATAAACTTGAAAATATTCTTCAAGGTGTTTTATGTGGTAATTACTCATTATATAGATTTATATAGAAATTAAAAAGCACTGTAAATTTACAGTG
>NZ_JALZVX010000051.1 GCF_023299985.1 Lacinutrix sp.
AAAAAAGTAGAGCTTACGCTTTTCAATAAAATAGAACGCCATTATTTAGCTAAACTTCCAGATGAAGCAGAAGCTATTATAACGGATAACACTAAGGTTATTAATACTTTAAACTCACTTTGTATAGAGATGGACAACCGTTACGAAATGCTTAAAAACGCACTATGTCGTAACATTGTAGAATACAACAAAAAATTTAAGGATCGCAAATTAAATCCTAACGATGGACATGCGTACTTACCATATATAGTACTAGTTGTCGATGAGTTTGCAGATTTAATTATGACTGCTGGAAAAGAAGTAGAAACGCCTGTTGCACGTTTAGCACAATTAGCACGTGCCATTGGTATTCACCTAATTATTGCAACGCAAAGACCATCTGTAAACGTAATAACAGGTATAATTAAAGCCAATTTTCCTGCACGTATAGCCTTTAGAGTATCTAGTAAAATAGATTCTCGAACCATTTTAGATGCAGGTGGAGCAGACCAACTTATTGGTCGTGGAGATATGTTATATACGCAAGGAAACGACATGATTAGAGTACAATGTGCTTTTGTTGATACACCAGAAGTTGAAAAAATAGTTGATTTTATTGGTAGTCAAAAAGCATATCCAGACGCTTATTTACTTCCAGAGTACGTTGGTGAAGAAGGTGGCACGAGTCTTGATGTAGATATTGATGATAGAGATAAACTGTTTCGTCAAGCTGCTGAAATTATTGTAACAGCACAACAAGGTTCTGCATCTTTATTGCAACGTAAATTAAAATTAGGTTACAATCGTGCAGGACGAATTATAGATCAACTTGAAGCTGCTGGTATTGTTGGTGGTTTTGAAGGCAGTAAAGCAAGACAAGTATTAGTAATAGATTTAGTTGCTCTCGATCAATTATTAGCAAACGAAGGTCAATAAAAATTAGATTTCCTTTGACAAGGAAACTTTAAAATTAAATTTAAAAATGAAAAAATTAGTATTTGTATTAGCTTTAATAATTTCAGGTTTAACTTTTGCACAAGATAATGCTAAAGCAAAAACACTATTAAACGAAGTATCTGCAAAAGTAAAAGGTTACGATAATATTGCAATAGACTTTAAATATGTTTTAAATAATGCATCCGAAAACATAAATCAAGAAACTCGTGGAGACGTAACCATGCAAGGCGATAAATACAAATTAAACATTCTTGGTGTTACCAAAATTTTTGATGGTAAAAAGTTATATACTATTAGCCCTGAAGATGAAGAGGTAACTATTTCTACAGAAACAGGAGACGAAGAAGGCACTATTACACCTAGTAAAATGTTGTCTTTTTACCAAGATGGCTATACTTCAAAAATGGATATTGTTCAAAACGTAAAGGGTAGAAAAATTCAATATGTAAAATTATCTCCAATGGATTCTAACGCAAGTATGAAATACATTCTTTTAGGTATAGATGCGGAAACTAAACATATTTACAATCTTATTGAAATTGGAAAAAACGGAACTAAAACAACACTAACTGTTAATTCTTTTAAAACAAACGAGCCTATCTCAAAAACCTTGTTTACATTTGACGAAAGTAAGTATAAAGACTACTTCATCAATAAACTAGATTAGTAACAATTAGTGAAAATATTAGATAGATACATATTAACTTCTTATCTAAAAACTTTTATCAGCGTGTTTATAATACTCATGCTGATTTTTGTATTACAAGCTATTTGGCTCTATATAAAAGAGTTAGCAGGTAAAGATTTAGATGTAATAACGATTTTAAAATTTCTATTTTACATTACTCCTACGCTAATACCATTAATTTTACCACTTACAATTCTACTCGCTTCTATTATGGTTTTTGGCAATTTTGCCGAAAATTATGAGTTTGCTGCCATGAAATCCACAGGTATTTCCTTACAGCGCGCTATGGCTAGCTTAAGTGTTTTTATAGTATTTTTAAGTATTCTCACATTCTTTTTTAGTAACAATATTATACCAAGAGCAGAATACGAAAGTTTTAATTTACGTAAAAATATAGCTAAATTAAAGCCACAACAATTCATTGCTAAAGGACAGTTTAATCAAATTGGAGATAACTTTAATATAAAAGTATCCAATAAAACTGGTGATCGCGGACAGTTTTTAGAAAATGTTGTTATACATCAAGGACAAGACAGACTACCTGGCAATCATAAAACAATTATTGCAAAAACTGGAGAATTAATAGGTGCTGAAAATTCTGAGGTTTTAAAACTAATTCTTTTTGATGGTTATTATTATGATGATACACCTCCAAAAAAGAATGTAGATAAACAAAAAAAACCTTTTTTAAAAAGTGAATTTGTAGAATATACAATGAATATAGATTTATCGCAACTTAACGCAGTAGATTTAAACGAAAAAAACACCGATAATAAGTACAGTATGCTTGCCGTTGGTGATTTAAGTTACACAGCAGACTCTTTAATTATAGAACGTAAAAAAGAGTTTGATAAGTTTGGAGAGGCCTTATACAATAGAACAAATATTACTACATTAAATCTTTCTGTAGAAACTAAAAAAGATACTATTTACACAGGTAACATTATAGATCTATTTAACACTAAACAAAAAGTACAATTACTAGATTATGCAATTAACGCTGTATCTAGTACAAAACAAATTGTTACGGCAAAAACATCTAATATTAAAGTTAGTAATAGATGGTTAAATAGGCACATTATGGCCTTACACGAAAAATTTGCTTTAGCAATTGCATGTATCATCTTATTTTTTGTTGGTGCACCTTTAGGTGCTTTAATTAGAAAAGGTGGTTTAGGCTTACCAATGGTTATAGCTATTGTAATTTTTTTAAGCTACCACTTTATTGGTATTTTTGCTAAAAACAGTGCTAAAGACGGCTCTTTTAATCCTGCTTTAGCAGCTTGGTTTTCTACACTAATAATGTTGCCTTTAAGTATTTTTCTAACAACAAGAGCAACTAAAGACCGAGGATTATTTGATACAGATGGATTATTAGAACCACTAAAAAGATTCTTTAAAATTAAAACAAAGAAAACAGAATTTAGTACAAAGGTTTTTAATGTTAACTCTAATGCATATGATATTATACAAAAACTAGACGATAGTAAATTAATAGCCATTGTAAAAGATTATAGAGACTTCGATTACACTGTAGAGCATAAAAACACAGCTATTTCAGTGTTAACTTCAAGAGGCATCACAAGACAAGAACTTAAAATGGCTGGACATTTAAATAATGATTTCTTAGAAGAAGCTACAACTTTAAGGAATAACTATGTTGAAGATTCAAAACTGGCACTAATTTTATATATTATTTCTTTAATTTTATGTGCTTTAGCAGCTGTTTTAGTAAATAACAAGCAAGCTATTTTAGGTAACTCAATTTATGTGATTGGAATAATTGCTTTCGCCATTTTTGTTTTTGCATTGGTAAAATCTTTTTCTAAACATACAAACCTATACAAGCACTTAGGCAAAAACAATAGTATTAATGGTATTCTATTTTCATTTATTGGTTTACCACTTTACTTTATTTTCTATTTTATTCAAAAAAATCAGATTAAAAAAGATTTAAATGCTATCGAATTTAGCAAAAACACTTCTACCGAAACAATTGACACTCCAGAAGAAATAAACACAACTAAAACTATAGAAACCAATAATAGTATTACTGTTAATGAAGAGCGTAAATTATTCAGTAAAATCTTAATTGGTACTTTAATTTCTGCAGTAGTATTAATAATATTATATTTTATACTAGCTAATAATAAGTTGCCTCAATACGCTATGGCTTCAGTGCAGTTAAGTATAGTATCATTAATTGTAAGTGCATTTTATTTTATAAAAAGCAAACAAACTAATAAAAGCTTGAACGCTTCAGAACAGAATAAAAACTATGCTGTTGAGAAAAAAAGCAAATCTAATTCAACTAAAGCTATAAAAGATAAAACACTTTTAAAAGCATCTATTGGAACTTTAATATTAGCAATAATTCTTGTAATACTTCATTTTGTGTTTGCTAATAATAAATTATTACAATATGCTACGGCAGCAATACAATTAAGTATTGTTTCAATTATAGTTAGTGTTTTCTACTTTATAAAAAGCAGATTAAAATAGACTAATCACAAGCTCTTATTCTTTCTATTAGTAAATAGAAAAATCAAATCTCTTTTCAAATAAAAAAATCAGAATTAAGCAATATCTTTGCAGTATAAAAGGTATTACTATGATTACTAAAACTGAACCAAAAGTGGCGTTTAAATTAAACACAATTCAAGAAGCAATTAACGATATTAAAGCTGGTAAAGTAATAATAGTAGTTGATGATGAGGATAGAGAAAATGAAGGTGATTTTCTTGCTGCTGCAGAGTTAGTAACTCCAGAAATGATAAACTTTATGGCTACTCATGGTCGTGGTTTAATTTGCGCGCCTTTAACCGAAGAACGTTGCCAAGATTTAGGTTTACATATGATGGTAACAAACAACACAGATCCAATGGAGACTGCGTTTACGGTTTCGGTAGATTTAAAAGGTCAAGGTGTTACTACTGGAATTTCGGCAAGTGATAGAGCTTTAACCATTAAATCTTTAGTAAATAAAAATACAAAACCATTCGATTTAGCAAGACCTGGACATATATTTCCATTAGTAGCTAAAAAAGGTGGTGTTTTACGAAGAACAGGACACACAGAAGCTGCAATAGATTTTGCGAGACTAGCAGGCTTACAGCCAGCAGGAGTTATAGTAGAAATAATGAATGAAGATGGTACAATGGCACGTTTACCGCAACTTGTTGATGTGGCTAAAAAGTTCGATTTAAAACTGGTTTCTATAGAAGATTTAGTGGCTTACAGAATGGATCATGATTCTTTAATAGATAAAAAACAAGATTTTAATATAGAAACACGTTTTGGTAATTTTAGATTACGTGCTTACCAACAAACTACAAATAACCAAGTACATATTGCACTTACTAAAGGAGACTGGAAAACTAACGAGCCTGTATTAACTAGGGTGAACTCTACTTTAGTTAATAATGATATTTTAGGAACGCTTACAAATAATGCAGATGAAAAGTTAGACGATATGTTTCGTGTAATAAATAAAGAAGGAAAAGGCGCGATACTATTTATTAATCAACAAGCACAATCACTAAACTTACTAAAGCGTCTAGATATTTTAAAAGAAAATCAAACCGAAAGTAAAATTGCTAAAGCTCCAGCTATTGCAATGGATAGTAAAGACTTTGGTATTGGAGCACAAATACTTCACGATTTAAATATCTATAAACTAAAATTAATCTCTAACTCGCAACAAACAAAACGTGTTGGAATAATTGGTTATGGGTTAGAGATTGTAGAGTATGTAAATTACTAATTTTATTTTACTATGTCTAAGAAAATTATAGATATGTCTTAACAGTTTAAAGCGCTATATCAAACTTTTGTTTGCAATATTTAAATTAGTAACAAAACAGTCCTACTATTTTTATTAGAGTGCTTTTAGAATAGCTTCTTTCATTTTTTGTGCACGTAATTTAACCTCCTCTTCTGTCCATGATAATTTAATCAAGCAGGAAATATTTCTACCAATATAGTGATCACTTTGAGTAAAAGTTTTTTCACTTAATAAGCTTAATGAATCTTTTATTTCTTTGGATAAAGGGAATAAAGACTTAGCATCTTTTAAGTGATTCCATTTTCTAACATAATGCCAATTATTATCGTAATAATTCCAGCACACATCTATTCCATAGTCTTTAAAATTAACAATCGTTTTTCTCGATGTTTCCAAATCTGGCAAAAAGAAATTCAAAAAAGCATAGCTTTCTTCTCCTCCTTCTGGAACTGTTCTAAAAGTAACCTCAGAAATTTCAGAAAGAGCATCTCTTAATATAGTATAGTTTTTTTTCTGAACTTCTAAAAACTCAGGCAAGCGCTTAATTTGAGCTAATCCTACTGCTGCATGCAATTCAGATATTCTAAAATTATATCCTAAAAACGGATGCGATTCTGCTCCTCTATCACTACCAATATGGTCATGACCATGATCACTAAAATGGTCTGCATTTGTATAGTATTCTTTATTATTGGTAATTATAGCTCCACCTTCTCCACAAGTTACAGTTTTTACAAAATCGAAAGAAAAACAACCTAAATCACCAATACTACCTAAAGGTTTATTGTTGTAACGTCCACCAATAGCTTGGCAAGCATCTTCTACTAATAGTAAATCATGTGTATTACAAACTTGTAATAAAGCATTCATATTAGCCATACTACCACACATTTGCACTACCATTACCGCTTTTGTTTTTGGAGTAATAGCAGCTTCAACAGCCTTAGCATCTAACCCTAAAGTAGCATCTATATCTACTAAAATTGGTATTGCTCCCAACAGTAATATTGCTTCAAAACTAGCAACAAAAGTAAATGTAGGCATAATAACTTCATCTCCTGCTCCAACACCTGCACTTGCTAAAGCTACAGATACAGCAGATGTTCCATTAGATACTAACTGTACATAATTACTTTCAAGAGTTTTTTTTAATTCATTTTCTAATGCTTTAGCTTTCCAATGGCCATTTCTCATACCATCAAAACCATAACGCATCAAAACACCATTATCTAAGACATCTTGTAATTCTTCTCTTTCTAAATCTCCAAAGCGTTCAAATCCTGGCATATATATTTTTTTAGTTTTTCAAAAATAGTTCAATTTTTAAAATAAAAAAAGCCTCTAAAACCAAAGTTTAAGAGGCTTCTATTTATAGTTAAAGAACTCTAGTGTTTTTTAATAAGTGTTTCAATAAAAGCAAAATGTCTATCTGTTTCTCTTAAAAAAGTATAGCCTGAAAGCTCTCCAATCACTCTCATATCATCATTTAGTGCTACTAAATTTGGGTAACCTCCTTTTTTGTTATATTTCTCTACTAATACTTTATTTTTCTTTTTTTGATCTGGAGTAATTATATCTAACCTTCTTGGCATATCTACCATTAGTAAAACAAAATTTTTAGATTTTTCTTCAAATACATCTGTATTAAAAAAATCTTTCTTTAACATTTTACATGGTCCACACCAATCACTTCCTGTAAAATACATTAATATTGGTTTTTTAGATGAGGTCGATTCTTTTTTAGCAGACTCAAAATCTGTTAACCAATTAAGGTTCGAATAGTCTTCATCTTGAGAAAATCCTTGTAAAGAAATACAGAAACAAAAAATAAATAATAAGTTTTTCATAATAAAAAATAGGCCTTAAAACATTACAACAGTATAACAAATATATAACATACCAACAACCTTGCCGAAAATATTACGCTATAAAAATATAACACTGTCATCTATATTTTTACGCACTTTTTTAAGGTCAGCCATGTAATCATTTTCTGTACGATAACCAATAGGTAAAAGTAAAACAGATTCTAATCCTTTAGATTTTAAATTTAAAATCCTATCATACTCTTTTGGTAAAAAACCTTCCATTGGGCAAGCATCCACCTCTTCTAAAGCACAAACTGTTAATAAATTACCTAACGCCAAGTACGCCTGTTTTATAGACCAATCTTTGATCTCTTGTTGAGATTTACTTTCAAAATCCTGTGTTAAAAAAGTTTTAAAAGGATTTAAAGTAGCATCAGGTGTATTTCTAATAGACTTAACCAATTCAAAATAATTTTCTATAAAATTTTTATCAACTGTCGTTTCAATACAAATAACCAAAATATGAGAAGCTTGAGCAATTTGTTCTTGATTCATTGAGTAAGCAACTAAATCCTTTTGCAATTGTTTATTTTCAATAACCAGCAATTTTAAAGGTTGCAAACCATAAGAAGTTGCTGTCAAATTAAATGCATTCAATAAAACATCTAATTTCTTTTTAGAAACCATTTTGTTTTTATCAAAAGATTTTGTTGCATAACGCCATTTTAACGCTTCAATTACCATCATAGTATAGTATTATAACTTTCTGCAAAAATAGGATTACATTCGCAATAATAACTACAAAGCCTTATAAATTAAAATAATATTAGTATAGTTTATGGAATCAACTCAAGAATTAATAAATAAATCAGAAACAAGAATATTTAAAGCCATTTTTCCAAATACAACAAATCATTACAATACTTTATTTGGTGGAACAGCATTACACATGATGGATGAAGCATCATTTATATGTGCTACTAGATTTAGCAGAAAAAAAGTGGTAACCATCTCTACAGATAAAATAGATTTCGAAAAACCAATTCCCGAAGGCACTATTATAGAACTAGTAGCTAGAGTTCACAAAGTAGGAAATACAAGTTGTACCGTAAAAGTTGATATTTATATGGAGCACATGCACAACTACAAGCGAGAATTAACAGTAACAGGCTACTTTAAGTTTGTGGCAGTCAACGCACAAATGAAACCAATTTCAATTTTAGGATAAATTTAAAAAAAATTCTATTTTTTATTTGAATAGAACTAAAAACCTATCTATATTTGCACTCGCATTTGGGTAATACCAATGAGACACTACTGGAGAGTTG
>NZ_JALZVX010000052.1 GCF_023299985.1 Lacinutrix sp.
CGATACAAATTTGTATCGGGTTTTTTGGTTTTGGTATGCTTATTGTGTTTCCTTCATAATATTAACATGTAAAC
The DNA here is from genome assembly GCF_023299985.1 of Lacinutrix sp. Taxonomy (GTDB): domain Bacteria; phylum Bacteroidota; class Bacteroidia; order Flavobacteriales; family Flavobacteriaceae; genus Lacinutrix. The sequence goes on from NZ_JALZVX010000052.1 coordinate 75, forward strand.
TTTAATAATTATGAACAATTCAAAGAAAAGTCACGATTTCGTTCGTCAAAACGAAAAAAACGTGCAGAAATCACAAAAACATGATGCAAATTTACAAAAAAACTCAACGCTGTACTTTCAGATTGGGTTAATTTTGTGTCTATTGGCTAGTTATGGCGCATTAGAGATGTCTTTTTCTACATCTAAAGAATATGTGTATGCTACTACTGAAAATGATGATGACACAATTTATGAGATGGATCCTGAGATTTACAAAATTATCAAGAAGGTAAAGCATGAGCCAAAAAAAGAGATAGCAAAGCCAGAACCTAAAAATCCCGATTTTAAAATTGTAGATGACAAAGTTGAAATTGAGAAGATAGAAAAGAAACTTGTTGAGGTTATCGTTCCAGATAATAAAAAGGTTGTGCTTAAAACTAGTGATCCAATTTTAGATATTGAAAACCCAGACGATAACAAACCAGTAAATATTATGGCTGTACAACAAGTGCCAATTTTTCCAGGTTGCGAAAGAGAAACAACTAACGACGGAAGAAGAAAATGCTTGTCTGAAAAGCTTTCTAGATTAGTACAAAGAAAATTTGATGTTGATATTGCAACAGATTTAGGTATAACTGGAAAACAAAAAATCTATGTGTCTTTTAAAATTAATAAGCTTGGTGAAGTAGAAATTATAGAAACTAAAGCTAAACATAAAGACCTAGAAAAAGAAGCTAATCGTGTGGTAAGAAAAATCCCAACCATGCAACCTGGTAAAAATAATAACGAACCAGTTGAGGTGTCTTATATGCTTCCAATACAATTTAACATTCAGTAATACTTACTATTACAATAGTTTAAAACCGTTATTACCTTTGGTAATAGCGGTTTTGGTTTTTAATAATGTTACAATAAGTGCATAGTGTAGATTTCTGTTAAAATTGTAATTTCATTAAAACAAAACGCTTACTGTGGTATTTTAACGATAAAATGTTATCTTTCGACGAAATTAAATGACCGTTCAACAGATGAGATATTATATATTCATTGTATTACTTTGCTTTCAGTCTTTGGTATTTGCTCAAGATTATAACGAAAAACCTCCAGTTTTCGATGCCTGTAAGGAAGAACCAATGGCAAATCTTCAAAAATGTTTCGATACTCAGGTATTCAATTTATTATACGAAAACTTTAAAGCACCAGAAACAGTAACGAAAGCCAATTACAAAGGAGAAGTAGTTATTTTATTAGAAGTCGATAAAGAAGGAGGTTTTAGAACCATGTACGTAGATGCAATTTATCCAGAGTTAAAAGTAGAAGCTACTCGTGTTATTGCAGCATTTCCAGAAGTAGAACCAGCAACTTATAACGGTAATCCAACATACAAACAGTACTCTATTAACTTAAAAATTCCTTTAGAAGACCAAACAGGTATTATCAAGGATTTAGCGCTTCAAAATAAAAACGAGAATAAAAGCGACAACAATAATAGAGTAGTAGAAGAACTCAATGCTTTAGAATTAGCTGCAAAAAAAGAATTGGACAAGGTAAATTCAGAATATAAAAAATATGATAATAGCGAATATTCAAGTCAGTTAAATATTCCGTTCTCACATGAAAATTATGCTCAATTCGATCGTGCTACTAATTTAATAGGCACAAATAGCCATACAGCCTCTAAACCATTTATATATGAAGACGTTTCAACATATCATGATTTTAATGCTAAAAATGAAGCCTTAAAAAAAGAAACACAAACGTGGATAGGAAAAAAACTATGGAACGAACATTTAGTACAAATACAAGGTGAAGATTATTGGTTTACAGTAGATCCTATTTTCGATTTACAAGCAGGAAAAGATACAGACGCAGATTTTGGTTCCACTTTTAATAACACAAGAGGTGTGTTTATTCAAGGAGGATTAGGCAAGAAGTTTAATTTCTCTGCTTCGGTTTACGAAAACCAAGGTCGTTTTGCACAATATTTTAATGAATATGCAGAGAGTATTAGACCAGAAGGTGGAGATCCAGCAATAATTCCAGGTCGTGGTATTGCTAAGCGTTTTAAAGAAGATGCTTACGATTATCCTGTAGCAGAAGCATACTTATCTTACACACCTTCAAAATTTATAAATGTTCAGTTTGGACATGGAAAGAATTTTATTGGTGATGGTTACCGTTCGTTATTGCAAAGTGATGTGGCAAGTCCGTATCCATATTTAAAATTAAACACTAAATTTTGGAAAATTAAATACACCAATACTTATACTTGGTTAAAAGATGTTAGACCAGAAGTTACTGAAGATGGCGCCTTTTTAACAAAGTATATTGCCAACCACTATTTAAGTTGGAATGTAAATAAACGCTTAAATTTAGGCATATTCGAATCTGTTATTTGGGCAAATACAAACGATAGAGGTTTCGATGTTAATTACTTAAATCCTATTATTTTTTATCGTGCTATCGAGTTCGAAACTGGTCAAGACGCAGGAAATGCTATAGTTGGAGCTTCAGCTAAATATAAACTTAGCGATAATTTTAATATGTATTCTCAATTTGTGTTAGATGAATTTTCTTTAAGTGATGCCAAAGGCGGAAATGGCAGCTGGAAAAACAAATTTGGTTTACAATTAGGTGCAAAATATTACAACGCTTTTAAAGTAAAAGACCTCATACTTCAAGCGGAATATAATGCAGTGCGACCTTACACTTATTCTCACAACACAATAACGCTAAACTATGCGCACAATAACCAACCAATGGCACATCTTTGGGGAGCAAACTTTAGAGAGCTAGTTTTAATTGGACGTTACAGATACAAGCGTTGGTTTGGTGAAGCTAAACTAATAGCAGGTGTTCGTGGTTTCGATATAAACGATGGAACTGATAATTTTAATTACGGAAGCGATATTTTTAGAAATGAAGTGGATAGACCTTTCGATTCTGGTGTGGAAATTGGGCAAGGCATAAAAACCAATACTATTAATGCGAGCGTTCAAGGTGGTTATTTAATAAACCCAGCTTCAAATTTAAAAGTCTTTGCTAATATTAGCTATCGTAATTTTAATCCTGAAGCCGAAACAATGTCTGTGTTAAATAACAGTACTGTTTGGTTTAATTTTGGGATTAGAACAGATTTATTTAATTGGTATTTTGATTTGTAAATTGAAAAAAGCAACCTTTTTTGAAAACCAAAAAACACCAATTTTACCTTAATTACGGTTTTTACCGTAATTAAAAATGTTAAAATTTACAGTTTTCACCTGTTTTTAGTAAAAATACGTAGTTCTACGT
>NZ_JALZVX010000053.1 GCF_023299985.1 Lacinutrix sp.
CCAAAAATTAACCGAAAACTTAAAACCATTAAAGATGTTGGTTTAGGTTACATTACTCTTGGACAGCAAAGCACAACATTATCTGGTGGTGAAGCTCAACGTATAAAATTAGCGACAGAATTAAGTAAACGCGATACTGGAAATACCTTTTATATTCTTGACGAGCCAACTACAGGACTACATTTTGAAGATATAAGAGTGCTTATGATTGTCTTGAATAAGTTAGCAGACAAAGGCAATACCGTATTAATTATAGAACATAATCTAGATGTTATTAAAACGGTAGATTACATTATAGATGTTGGCTACGAAGGAGGACAAGGTGGTGGACAGATAGTTGTTAAAGGCATTCCAGAAGAGGTTGCAAAACACAAAAAAAGTTATACGGCTAAATTCTTAAAAAAAGAACTAAATTAGTAAGTTGAAAAAAGAAAAAATAGAAACAATATTTAAAATATTTAAACCACTGAATACTAATTACTTATAATTATGAGAAAAGAACTACATCCAAAAGGTTGGAACGAAAATAAAACAAACGATTCTTGGGCAATCTTCAAGATTATGGGAGAGTTTGTTAACGGATTTGAAAAAATGAGTCAAATAGGACCTTGTGTTTCTATTTTTGGTTCTGCAAGAACAAAACCAGATCATAAATATTACAAATTGGCAGAAAGTGTTGCAAAAAGTATTTGCGAAGCTGGCTATGGTGTTATAACAGGTGGTGGACCAGGAATTATGGAAGCTGGTAATAAAGGTGCACATTTAGCAGGAGGAACTTCGGTTGGATTAAATATCGATTTACCTTTCGAACAACATGACAATCCGTATATCGATAACGATAAGAGCTTAGATTTTGATTACTTTTTTGTAAGAAAAGTAATGTTTGTAAAATATTCTCAAGGCTTTGTGGTTATGCCAGGAGGTTTTGGAACTTTGGACGAATTGTTTGAAGCAATTACATTAATTCAAACTAATAAAATTGAAAAATTTCCAATTATTCTAGTAGGCACAGATTTCTGGTCTGGTTTAATGGATTGGGTAAAAGCGACAATGCTAGATAAGTTTAGTAATGTAAGTCCTGAAGATTTAGACTTAATTCACTTAGTAGATACAGAAGAAGAAGTCGTGAGTATTTTAGACGCATTCTATAAAGAATATGGCTTAAGTCCTAACTTTTAAAATTGATTTATACACATTAATGATGAAAAATAAGATTTCCCTAATTCTATTTTTTACTGCTTTAAGTTGCAATATTAGTTTTTCGCAAGAAACCTTTAAAACCATGTTTTATAACTTGCTTAACTTTCCTTTACAGGAACCTGCAGCCTCTAGATTAAATGATTTAGAGGTTGTTTTAACAGATTATCAACCAGATTTGTTGATGGTATGCGAACTTAATAATGCAACTGGTGCAACTACTATATTAAATAGAATACAACAAAATATTAATGCCAATTATGTTATGGCAAATTTTGTTTTAAATTCTTCAGACGATACTATTGGTGATCAAAACGACTTGCAAAACCTAATTTATTACGACAGCACTAAGTTTAGTTTAGAGTCTCAAGCCGAAGTAACAACTATATTTAGAGATTTTAATCATTATGTATTAAAGCTAAACACTGTAAATAAAGATACAAATCCAATTATATTAAATGTGATTGTAGCACATTTAAAAGCTTCTAGTGGTACAGCTAATGCTGCTTTACGCTTTCAAATGGCTCAAGACTTAACTGCTTATTTAGACACTTTTCCTAGTTCGGAGTACGTTTTATTTGGAGGCGATTTTAATTTTTACACTAATAGTGAAGATGGATTTCAAGAATTTTTAGATACCGATAATAATATTACGTTTATTGATCCTGCAAATCGAATGGGCAGTTGGCACAATAATACTAATTACATAGATGTATTTACGCAATCTACAAGAACTACAACTTCTTTAGGAGGAGCTTCTGGAGGTTTCGATGATCGTTTCGATTTTATATTAACCTCTCAAAACATGCAAAACAATCCAGAATTACAGTTTGAAAATGGAAGTTATAAAGTGTTTGGAAATAACGCAAATATTAATTGTTACAACAACCCAATTAACTCTTTAGATTGTGCAGGAAATGATTATAGTTTTACAATTAGAAATGCTTTACACAATTTTAGCGATCATCTTCCCGTTACTATTAACATAACCACTACAGAAAACCTTTTAAGCGTAGACGAATTTGAAGAAAATTCTATAACTTTTAAAATATTAGGCACTAATATTATTAAAAACCAGCTTAAAATTAAAGCAAATAGAAAACCAACTTTTGCTAATTACGTAAGTATATACAACACATTGGGACAAACAATAGAAACCGTTTCTATTAAAGATAATGAAGAATTAATTATTAATACAACTTCATATTCAAACGGATTATATTATGTTGTATTAAATGGTGTAAATGTTAAATCTTTAAAGTTTATAAAAGTCAATTGAATCTAAATTTAAGCTCTTTTTTATTATGTCTATTCTTATGTTTTTTGGCAACTAGCCAGAACAAACTCGCTATTGATGCTACTTTCGATATTGAAAATAAAAGCATTAATATTGAACAATCTATAGAATACTTTAATGCTTCAAATGTTGCTTTAGATACAATCTATTTAACAGACTGGAGTCATAGTTATTCTGCAAAAAACACACCATTAGCAGAGTGGTTTGCAGATGAATTTAAAAATACATTTCATTTTGCTAAAGAAGAAGATCGTGGTTTCACTATTATTAATTCAATTAAACAAAACAATATAGAAACTAGCTTTAATCGTCTAGAAAACAAACCAGATATTATAAAAGTAGTACTAAATAAACCACTATTACCAAAAGAAATCTATACACTTAAACTTAACTATATTGTACAAATCCCTAACGATAAATTTACACGTTATGGTATTACAAACAAAGGCGATTATAATTTAAGGTATTGGTATATTACACCTTCTGTTTTTGATGGCGAATGGCATTATTTTAGTAATAAAAATTTAGACGATGCTTTTATACCTAAATCAGATATTAGTTTAAAAATTAACTACCCAAATAATTTTACTTTAATAAGTGAGTTAGATGAAGAATCCACAGAAAATAGTAACAAAAACGGAACTAAATCAACAGTACTTAAAGGAAATAATCGTATTAACTCTAAGCTATTTTTAAACAAAACAAACACTTATAAAACAGTTGAAACAGATTTTTTTACTGTAGAGTCTAATATAGATCAAGAAAATCTAAAGCCTGAAGAAATAGCAGTAATTACGGATAAGGTTGCCGGTTTTATTTCTAATAATCTTGGAGATTATCCACATAAAAAAGTATTACTAACAAAAATTGACTACAAAAAAAGCCCTATTTACGGCCTAAATTTATTACCAGATTTTGTGCGTCCGTTTTCTGATACTTTTCAATACGAATTAAAAATACTGAAAACAACATTACATAATTATCTTGAAAACACGCTACTAATAAATCCAAGAAAGGACCAATGGGTTTTAGATGGTATACAAACGTATTATTTAATAAAATATGTTGAAGAAAATTATCCAGACATGAAGATTTTAGGAAATCTGGCTAATATTTGGGGAGTAAGAGCATTTCATGCTTCAGATTTAAAATTTAATGACCAATACAACTTCCTTTACATGCACATGGCACGCTCTAATATAGATCAACCTTTGGATATGGCGAAAGATTCTCTTCTTAAATTTAACAAGAATATTGCAAACAAATACAAAGCAGGAGTTGGTTTAAACTATTTAGACAAATACATGGATGGCAATGTAATGGATGTTATACTTACACAATTTTTAAAAGAAAATAAGTTAAAAACAACTACTGCCAATGATTTTAAAACCCATATTAAAGAAAAAACAGATAAAAATATCGATTGGTTTTTTGATGATTATGTTGGAAGTAGTAAAAAAATAGATTTTAAAATTAAAAAAGTTAAAAAAACCGAAGACTCTTTAATAATTACTATTAAAAATAAAAAAGACCATTTAATGCCTGTCTCTTTATTTACAGTAAAAAATGATAGTGTATTATCTAAACAATGGATTGAAGGATTTAAAGGTTACAAAACAATAACCATAGTAAACAATGATGCAGATAAATTAGCTCTTAATTACGATAGTACTATTCCAGAAATGAATTTAAGAAACAACTGGAAATCTTTAGGTGGTTTTTTATCTAATAACAAACCACTTCAATTTAGACTGTTTAAAGATATTGAAGACCCTAATTACAGTCAAGTATTTTTTATACCTGAATTTGCCTATAATTTTTACGATGGTTTTTCTCCTGGTTTAAAACTTTATAATAAAACACTTTTATCTAAAAATTTTTTATACCGTGTTAGTCCAAAATACGGTATAAAAAGTAAACAATTAGTTGGTAGTGCCTCTGTAAGCTACGTTGACCGTAAAGAATATTCAAAAAATTATTATACTAAATATGGTATTAGTGGAGAAAACTTTAACTACGCACCAGAATTATCTTATACTTCTTACACACCTTTTATAGATTTTAGATTTAGAGACCCTAATAACCTTAGAGACAACCGAAAAAGCTTCTTAAATTTTAGATATGTAAATATCGATAGAGAGGTCGACCCAACAGGTGAATTTGAAACAGATGGAGAGCCAAAATATAGCGTGTTTAATGCTCGCTATGGACAAAGTAATCCTAATTTAAAGAACTTTACTTCTTGGAATACAGACTTACAGTTAGCTAATAACTTTGGTAAACTATCTGCTACTGCAGAATTTAGAACATTAACACAAAGCAATAGACAGTATAATTTAAGACTCTTCGCAGGTACCTTTTTATATAACCAAACATTTGAAACAACAGATTTTTTTAGTTTTGCTTTAGACAGACCAACAGATTACTTATTCGATTACGATTATCTTGGTCGCTCAGAAGAAGCAGGATTACTAAGTCAGCAATTAGTGGTTTCAGAAGGTGGCTTTAAATCTCAACTAGAACCAGCATTTGCAAACCAATGGATTACTACAGCTAATGGTAGCACAACTATTTGGCGCTATATTATGGCTTATGGCGATTTAGGTTTAGTAAAAAACCACGGTACAAATCCTAAATTTGTTTACGATTCTGGCATTCGCTTAAATTTAGTAGAAGACTATTTTGAGTTATATCTTCCAATATACTCTAATTTAGGATGGGAAATTGGACAACCTAATTACGACCAAAGCATTCGTTTTATAGTAACGCTATCTCCAAAAACACTACTTAAATTATTTACACGAAGGTGGTATTAGTTTTTTTTGAGTTATCCTCAAAAGTTTTTTGTTTAATTGCGTAATTATACATTATTCACAATTAAAACATCTTATTATTAAAAATTTGGTATTTTTTTAAGATAGTTTCCTATTGCAAAAATAACTTTTATTCTTTAAATTTGTATTCCAAAAAAAGCAGTTAACCATGAGCACAAATTCCGAGTTAAAAAAAGAGTTATCGTTTAATGATTTTAAAACACAAGTTTTAGAAGATTATAAAATAGCTGTAACAAGTCGAGAATGTAGCTTACTTGGTCGTCGTGAAGTATTAACAGGAAAAGCTAAATTTGGTATTTTTGGAGATGGAAAAGAAGTACCACAACTAGCTTGGGCAAAAGCCTTTGCTAATGGAGACTTTAGATCTGGCTATTACAGAGACCAAACCTTTATGATGGCAATTGGTCAATTAACAATCCAGCAATTTTTTTCTGGTTTATATGCCAATACAGATATTAATTTAGAACCAATGTCTGGAGGTCGACAAATGGGTGGACACTTTTCTACTTTTAGTTTAGACGAAAACGGTAACTGGAATAACCTTACAAAACAAAAAAATTCAAGCTCAGATATTTCGCCTACAGCAGGACAAATGCCCAGACTTTTAGGTTTAGCACAAGCTTCTAAAATTTACAGAAATGTAAACGGAATAGATACAACTAAGTTTTCAGACAAAGGAAATGAAATTGCTTGGGGAACAATAGGAAATGCAAGTACAAGCGAAGGTTTGTTTTTCGAAACCATTAATGCTGCTGGTGTTTTACAAGTACCAATGGTTGTTAGTGTTTGGGACGATGAATATGGTATTTCTGTTCATGCAAGACACCAAACAACTAAAGAAAATATATCTGAAATATTAAGTGGTTTTCAACGAGATAATGAAGCTAAAGGTTACGAAATTCTTCGTGTTAAAGGTTGGGACTATGTTGCACTAATAGAAACATATCAAGAAGCTGCAAGAGTATCTAGAACAGAGCATGTGCCTGTTTTAATACATGTAAACGAACTAACACAGCCTCAAGGACACTCTACCTCTGGTTCTCACGAACGCTATAAAGACAAAGACCGTTTAGATTGGGAAGCGAAAATGGACTGTAATGTGCAGTTAAGAAAATGGATGATAGAAACTGGAATTTCTACAGACGAAGAATTAACTACCATAGAAAAAGCAATTAAAAAAGAAGTTAGAGAAGGTAAAAAAGCTGCTTGGAATGCGTATTTAAATCCAATTATAGCAGAAAGAAATGACATTTCTACAATTATTACTCAAGTTGCTGCAGCAAGTACAAACAGAGTTTTTATTGAAAAAATTAATAACGATTTAACTGCTATAACAGAACCAGCTCGTAAAGATTTAGTTTCTGCTGCAAGACGAGTACTTAGATATGTTGTTTCTGAAAATTCTTCAGCTAAAACACAATTAACAGATTGGATTGATGGATATTTCAAATTAATTCAACCAAAATACAGTTCTCATTTACATAATGAAACGATAACTGCTGCCAAAAACATTAAAGAAGTATTACCGCTTTACGATGCTAATAATGAAGATGTTGATGGTCGTGTAGTTTTAAGAGATAATTTTGATGCTATTTTTAGCAAATATCCAGAATCGTTGATTTTTGGTGAAGATGCAGGAAATATTGGTGATGTAAATCAAGGCTTAGAAGGACTACAAGAAAAATATGGTGAATTACGTATCGCAGATGCTGGTATTCGTGAAGCTACTATTATTGGTCAAGGTATTGGTATGGCAATGCGTGGTTTAAGACCAATTGCAGAAATTCAATATTTAGATTACATTATGTATGCGCTTCAAATAATGAGTGACGATCTTGCTACTGTACATTACAGAACTAAAGGTCGCCAAAAAGCACCATTAATTGTGCGTACTCGTGGACATAGATTAGAAGGCATTTGGCATTCTGGATCTCAATTAGGAGGTGTTTTAAACCTAATACGTGGTATTCATGTATTAGTGCCTAGAAATATGACTAAAGCTGCCGGCTTTTATAATACTTTACTAGAAAGCGATGAACCTGCTCTAGTTGTAGAATGCTTAAATGGCTACAGGCTTAAAGAAAAAAAACCAACCAATTTTGGTGAATTTAAAACGCCTATTGGTGTTGTAGAAACTGTAAAAGAAGGAAAAGACATAACTGTTGTTTCTTATGGTTCTACTTTAAGAATTGTACAAGAAGTCGCTAAAGAGTTACTACAAGTTGGTATCGATATAGAAGTTGTTGATGCACAATCCCTATTGCCTTTCGATATAAACCATGATGTTGTTAAGAGTTTAGCAAAAACTAACCGCTTAATGATTATAGATGAAGATGTTCCTGGAGGTGCATCGGCTTATTTGTTAGACCAAATACTGAACAAGCAAAATGGTTATCAGTATTTAGATTGTGCGCCTAAAACATTAGCTGCAAAGCCTCACAGACCAGCATATGGAACAGATGGTGATTATTTCTCTAAACCTTCCGCTGAAGATATATATGAAGCTATTTACGATGTAATGCATGAGAACAATCCAAATGATTATCCAAAATTAAGATAGATTTCTGTTTTAAAATATTTTATTATTTGCAGTTTATTATTCTGCTATAAAGTGCTTGCATTTAGTAAGCGCTTTTTTTTATATCTTTAAACTATAATATTAAAAAATGCTTACAAAAAAAGACAAAGTACAACTAAGAGGAACTATTTTTAGACATCTTGATGGTATAGCAACTGCTACCACTATGTTCTCGTTACATAAAAAAGGTGTTTTAGAGTTTCTGTTAAAAAATAAATCTATAGAACTTTCAAAAATAGTAACAGCGTTTAATGCTAATGATGGTTATTTAAATATTGCACTAAGAGTGTTGTGTTCTCAAGGTTGGTTAGAACAAAACATAGATAATAAAAACAATACAGTAACCTATTCCACAAATAAAAATAGTGAACTCGCATTTAAATTAGCCTATTTATATGAAGATGCTGTAAATTTATTAAGTTATGCTGCTCGCTTTCCCGAAGAGCGAAATATTGGTACTGACGCCTTTATTGTTTTAGAGCGCATATTTAAAAAATACAATAATAATTATGGTTTAGCTACACCAGAAGAAAATACTGTAGCTTATCAAGTTTTAAAGCATATAGAAGGTTGTATTGTTGCACCAATTACTGTAATGTTAGGTGTTAATGGGTTGTTTCATAAATATTTTATGGAAGCTTCTTTCTCTGCCGAAGAATACCATAAAGATCCAGAAAGTTTTAAAAAAATATTAGACTTTCTAAGTCATATTGGGTGGTTTAAAAAGAAAAACAGAAACTATCAATTTACAGACGAAGGTTTATTTTTTGCTAAACGTGCTTCAGCTTATGGTGTTACAGTATCTTATTTGCCAACCTTTTTGCAGTTAGATGAACTACTTTTTGGTAATCCATTAGTATTAAAATCTGAAGAAGGTGAAACCGAAAAACATGTAGATAGAGAAATGAATGTTTGGGGAAGTGGTGGAGCACACTCTACTTACTTTAAAGTTATAGACCAGGTTATTATTAAACTCTTTAACAAACCAATAGACGAGCAACCAAAAGGCATACTAGATATGGGTTGTGGCAATGGTGCTTTTATTCAGCATATTTTCGATGTAATTGAGCACCAAACTTTACGTGGTAAAATGCTTGAAGAACATCCACTTTTACTCGTTGGAGCAGATTTTAATAAAGCGGCTTTAAAAGTAACACGAGCCAATTTAATAAAAGCAGATATTTGGGCTAAAGTAATTTGGGGAGACATTGGCAGACCAGATTTACTAGCAAACGATTTACGAGAAGATTACAACATTGAACTTAAAGATTTACTTAACGTTCGTACCTTTCTAGATCATAATCGTATTTGGGAAGCACCAAAAAACCCAACAAAACGTATAAGCAATTCTTCTGGTGCATTTGCATATAAAGGCAAGCGTATTAGCAATAATTTGGTAGAAGATTCTCTTTTAGAGCATTTACAAAAATGGAAACCTTATGTAGAACAATTTGGCTTATTAATTATAGAATTACATACTATAAACCCAGAATTAACATCAAAAAATATTAGCAAAACTGCAGCAACAGCTTACGATGCTACGCATGGTTATAGCGATCAATACATTTTAGAGGTTGCTGTTTTTAATAAAATTGCAGAAGAAGCTGGTTTAAAACCAGATAGCAATCATTTTTCAAGATTTCCAGATAGCGATTTAGCTACAGTTAGTGTAAATTTGTTAAAAGGATAATTTTATGATTAACGAAAACGACCTAACAACAAGAGATTGGTTAGCCATAGAACGTACTAAACTAGCTAATGAACGTACGTTTTTGGCTTATTTTAGAACGTTTGTTGTGTTTTTAGGCTCTGGAATAACCATACTTAAACTTGAGTTTTTAACAGAGCTTAAAACCTTCGGTATTATATTAACTATTATTTCACCAGTAATTCTTATTATTGGAATGGTTAGACTTTTTAAAGTAAAACGTACGATAAAGAAACATTATAAAATCTAAACTTTGTCATTCCTGCGAAGACAGGAATCTATTATATTTGAAATCGTGAATCGAAGATTTTAAAGGACTAACAAAAACTAATTTAAAAATCCTTTTTTTTAAAAGTAATAAATATGAAAGCAGTCTCAGTTGTTACCATAAGAAAAGAACTAAAGCACAAGTCTAGCGAAGAGTTGGCAGAGCTTTGCTTACGTTTATCGCGTTTTAAAAAGGAAAACAAAGAGCTACTTACCTATTTACTTTTTGAAGCAGATAGCGAAGCTGGTTATATAGAAACCGTAAAAGCAGAAATAGATGAGCAGTTCGAGCTTATTAACACAGACAGCTTTTTCTACATTAAAAAAAGTGTTCGTAAAATACTAAGAAACACTAAAAAGTACATTCGTTATTCGCTTAATAAAGAAACCGAAGTAGAACTCCTACTCTATTTTTGTAAACAATTAAAAGCAATGAAACCTTCTATTTCTAGAAATACAACGCTTACTAATATTTACGAGCGTAATATTGAAGCCATAACTAAAAAGGTTTTTGCTTTGCATGAAGATTTGCAGTACGATTATACTTTGGCTTTAGAAGAAATGTAAATGTTTAGCTTTAGTTAATTATGAACAAAAAAACCTTAAAAAAACCATGGCCAACCAAAGCTGCTATGGAGCAGGTTTACGCCTTAAATCTTTGGGGAAACAATAACACTTCTTTTTATTCTGGTGAAGGCTCACATAATCCAGAACTTGTAAATCCATATATAAATGTTGTAACCTCGTTTTTAAAATCTTTTAAAACACCACTTGTTTTGTGCGATTTTGGTTGTGGCGATTTTAACATAGGAAAACAATTAGTAGAACACACTAAAAAGTATGTTGCAATCGATATTGTTACAGACCTTATAGATTACAACAAAACACATTTTAAAGCAGATAATTTAGAATTCCAATGTTTGGATATTGCAGTAGATAATTTACCTTCTGGAGATTGTGTATTATTAAGGCAAGTATTACAACACCTCTCTAATTTTGAAATACAAAGCATACTTAATAAACTCACCCAATACAAATACATTATATTAACAGAACATCTGCCTAAAGACGACTTTACTCCAAACAAAGACATTATTTCTGGACAAGGTATTAGACTAAAAAAGCAAAGTGGTATAAATTTATTGGCTTCTCCTTTTTATTTTAAAGTGAAAGAAGAGAAACAATTGTTGAGTATTGATTTGGGAGATGGTAAAGGTGTTATTTTAACTATGTTGTATAGGTTGTAATTTATAAATGTTTAGGGTTTCGCTTAGCTTTTGGTGTAAGAATTGTAGCCGATTGCGTGGCACATTCTTGTCAAGTTACTCAGAAGTTGAAGCGGGCTACAACCCTTGATTTTAGTACTGAACCGGCTATTATTTTTATATATTGTTAGCATTTCATGTTTTATTTATATTCGATTCCTGCATAAATCTCTGGGTATAATTCATTTATTAATTCGTCAATTTCAAAATTTTGTTGAGGCATTTCTGAATAATAATTATGCAACTTTCTTGAAAATGATTTTTTTGAATCTTCTTCTTCAACCAATTTCCATGTGTCATAATATCTAAAAGCTAATTCGATATACTCCCAATACTCCTTGTAAAACTGAATCGCTAGATTAGCCAATTGAACCCACTTCTTGGTTTTATATTTATATACGATTAGTTCTTGTCTTTTGGCTGATTCAATTATTTGCAAAATCTCAGGATGATCAAAAACCAAAGGAACTAAACTTCTGTTTTTAAGCTTATTACAAGTTTCAAATAGGAATATTTTATCAGGATTAGATAATAATCTATTTAATTTTGCTTCATCTATTGAATCAAGCTCATAGTCAAACTCTAATAGTTTCTTTACAAGAATAATTTTTTCATACTCCTTAATTTTTTCATTTTCTATTAAAGTCTGTAAAACAGTTGTATTCTTTTGAGTTTTTTCATTAATATCCTTGTCAATTTTTCTGCAATTAATTAGAAAGTCTAGAAATGGGATATCTTCATTTTTTGCTGACTTAAACCATTTGATTATTGGTGTTTGTCTTGATTTTAAAGCAATTTTTGAATTAAGTATTTTTAATTCGAAATGTGAAAGTTCATCGATTCTGTTCTTCACATTTTCAAAACTGAAATATTTCTTCTTCCTTAATTCTTGAATTTTTAATATTATGTTTTCAGCTTTTTCCTTCGCTTCTTGGAGTTTTAATTCTTCAAGTCTTAATTTTTCAAGTTTCTGAATCTCTTCATTTCTTATTTTTTGTTCTTTTTCCGTATTAGTCCTGTTATCCCCAAAATTGTAGAAATAAGCCTGAAATGCAGAACTGTCAAATTTTAATTGTGAAATGGAAACTGATTTATTAAGCCATTTTGTAAGTAATTGATTTTCATTAGTCAAGAATGGGAATTTGTATTCACATTTGAGTTTAAATGAATCTGAATTTTCATCAAGTTTGAAGAAATTTTCATACTTAGTTAGATATTTTATATCTCTTTCAAGTGTTCCTTGATTATGGATATCAAAATCATCAAGTATCCAAATTAGATAAATTTCATGCTTCTTGTAAAATTCATAACGACTTAATATATAAGCAAGGGAAAGGTCAGAAAGTTGAATTTCAAAAACAAGTTCTTTGTCTTTATATTTACAGTAAACATCTGGTCGTCTTTTCTCATCTCCTAAAATAATAAATTTATCATCAATTGATATTGCAGAAGAATCAACACCGTCAACATGTTTTAGTAGTGTTCCAATTTTGTTTTTTAATTCAATGTGGCGTTCACTTTCTTTAGCTATTAAAATCCTATTAAAAACATCCTGTTCTTTTGGTGTCAAATTTCCATCAGATAATATACAATAAGAATGACCATGTTTATGTTTAAAGTAAAGTCTATTATATTTACTATCAGATACTGCTAAATCTTGTTGACATTCAAGGCACGAAAGTTCAATTTCCTTTGCATGATAGCGTCTCCTTATTTTGAATGGGTCATTAGATTTTTGAAATATTTTATCTGCTTCAAGAATTTCTCCTGAAGATTTGTCAAATGCGCTTTTTATTGACCTTTCATTTAGACTCATAATTGTCGTCTTGGGTTTTTGACATGAATGCTAATGTTTCGTTAATAAAAAATCATTTTAATGTTTTTTATCAGACGTTAAGCGAAGTTATATTTTTAAAAACTAAAAATCAAGTGTTTATAATGTTCAATAATAAACACTTATTAACAAAAACACATCACTTTCAAGTCGCTTTTAGCCTATAAATATTCAATTAAGGTGTTTTATTATTAGTAATTTATAGCTCTAATTACTCTACAATTAATTTAACTACTTTTGAATGCAGATTTTTCTTTGGTATATTTATTGACTAACCTGTTTTAAACATATAAACCCAAAACATGAAAAAAATTATTTTTACACTTTTATTTGTATTACCATTACTAACTTTTGGTCAAAAAATCAAGCTTAAAAAAGGACTTTTAACTATCGATGGTAAATCTGTTGCTATGGTAGACGACGATACACGTAACTTTTACAAGTTTAAAACACTAGATGGCGAAAAAGTATTCGATGTTGCCTTTAAAGGCTTATCTGCTTCTAACCTAGAAGGTTTTCAATGGTTAGAAATAACATCACCAGATGGTAAAATAACCGAAATTCCTTATGAAGTTTTAATGACTTCATTTAACACCACTAAACTAATTGTTAAACTGTTAAGTTCTAAATACGAACTTTTAGATGCTAGTGGTTTAAAAACGGATAATATTACTGCCTTTTTTGAGCAAGAACGAGAAAAACTAAGCGATAAATACGCAAAAGCTGTTGTGGCTTCTAAAGCAGATGCTGCTGCAAGACAAAAAGCTATTGGTGCATACAATCCACATGTAAAAGATAACGGAACAGTTGTTTTTGGTGGCTCTCAAGGCACAAAAATTGTTGGTAAAGTTGTTTACCAAATGAATGCTAATCGCAGTAGCAACTACGTTGCTGTAGATTTAGATGGTATTACAGTTGCCACGGCTTCTGGATGTTCTACTTGTACAGAAACTAAAGTAAAAACATACACAGATGAAGAATTCTCTTACGATTACGGCTCTAAAACCATGATGACTGGTCGTTTCTCGAATTCTCAAGCAAAGATTTTTATTGAAGAATTGGTTGGACGTGGTTATAAATTAGGGCGTGAAGCTAAAACAAAAGGAAAACAATTACGAAACGAAAAAATTAAGATTGCAAAAGAAAACAGTACTAACTTATATGGTATTGCTGGTAATGTTACAGATAAAGATGGTGTAGTTTATAATGGTACAATTTATGCCGTTTTTGAAGCATTAGTAATTGACGATAGCCAACGTGAAAGCGGAATGGCAGATTTAGATGTTATAGATAACTATGGAAAAACGGTTAACGTAAAATACAAAAACGAAAAAGGGAAAACACGTACTAAAAAATTAATGGCAAAACAAGGCGCTACTTTTTGTACAGAAATTGAAGGCGAAAACACTTGTTTTTATGGTATGAAAACTAAAGGAAACGCATTAAAAAAATTATCTAATGCTGCAAGTCTTGGTTTTAACAACTCGTACTTTTACAAAGAAGTTAAAAAAATAAATGGTCATCAATTATTAGTTAAACCTGGAGACGAAGGCATTTACGTTATTAAGTTTAAAAATAAAGACGCAGGTTTTATGATAGATGGACGTAACAACGAAAAAATATCTACAGCCTTTGCTAAATTCTTAAAAGACGATTGCAAATCACTTTCTGAAGATTTAGGTAACAATGAGTTCGATTTAAAAAATGTTGAAAACCTTATCAATATTATAGAAGAATATAATGCTTGTAAGTAAACTTATTTTTAGAAAATAATAAAAAACGCCTTTTAATTAAAAGGCGTTTTTTATTTAGTCTATAATATAGCTTTAAAATATTTTTTTTGAGATAAAGACTTAAAAGTAAAGTAAGCTTTAGTCTACCTTTTTGTATCGCAGCAACTCTTCGCCTTTAGTATTATAAAGTAACAATTTAAGGTTTTCAATTTTATATGCTTGAGTTTCAGCCAAAGCCTTTTTAATAGCGTTAGACAACGTAATATTAGGGCAAGCCATTTTTGTTCCTGCTAAAGCATTAAATGCTAATCTATTATTATCTACTGTTTTAAGGTCTCCAAAAAAATTATTACAGCTATCGTTTCCTAAAACGCTACTAGTAGTGAGGTTAATTTCTAAATTTGGATGTTTATTGTACTTATTAAGGTCTATTTCTTCTCCTTTAACAGCTTCTAAAGCCCAAATATCGTGCAGTACTAATTTAATATCTTTTTTTTAGATCTTGCTTATAATTAAGAACTTCCTTTTTATTAGCATCGTATAAAAAGAGTTGAGAATCTTCAATTTTATAAGATTGTACTTGACGCAATGCTTGATTAATTGCTGAAGAAACTTCCATATTAGGACATGCCATTTCTGTGCCTATAAATTTCGAAAACACTAATACCAAAGTATCAACCTTATCTATTTTACCTGTAAATCTATTGCAACCATCGTTACCAGAAACACGGTTATTAGAAATATCTAATTCTAATATTGCTTTTTTAATTAAAATTTTAGTATTTAATGCTTCACCATTAATACTATTTAAAGCCCAAATACCATTTAGTTCTGTTTTATTACTTAGCATCGTTTTATCAATTATAGCAGCGTTTTTAACAGATTGACAAGACGTTAATAAGATAACGCATAGCAGTAATTGTAATTTCATGATTGTACTTTTTATTACTAAATGTTTTTAGTTATTGTTAACTGTAACCCAAATTTCATACCAAATTAATACACTAAAATTATTACTAATTATTAGGTGTTAAATGCTAAAGTTTAATTTAAAACAAATATTACTTTGGTTCTACAATTAGAAATAAAGCAGTACTATCTCCAATATTAAGTACTTCGTGCTCGCTTAATTCTGTTTTAACCCAATTAACACCTGTTGTAACAGGCACATCTCGTGTGCCTTTATTGTCTGTAATTTTAAAAATGCTTCCAGCTAATGTATAACCAAAATGTGGTTTATGGTAATGCTTTTGGTGACCTACATTTGGAGGGAAAACACATTTTAAAACGCGTTGTTTTTTGGTTTCGCTTAATACTTCGCATACTTTTTCTCCTTCCCAACCTGCTTCTAAAGGATCTGGAAGTGTTTGTGTAGTTTTACAAGAAAAGATTAATAATAGTAAAACAATTAAAGTGTATTTAATGTACATAAACGTTTTAATTTAAAATGCGAACGAGGAGCTCTTTCAATAAATCTTTTTGAGGCACAGCATTAGAGTTTACACCTTTACTTTTTAAATCGAACTCACGAATAACAGCTATAATTCCACTAACTTTTCGCATTGGAAAATTACGAGCAGCATCTAAATACTCGCTTACAAAATATGGGTTTACGCGTAAAACAGAAGCCACACTTCTAGGTGATTTATCTTTCATGCCATGCAATTGCAACAATTGTGAAAAGAAATTAAATAGTAACGAAACTGTTACTACCATTGGATTATCTTTTGGGTTATCACCAAAATAATTTACTATTTTAAATACTTTTGCATCATTTCGAGCACCAATAGCTTTTCGTAATTCAAAGTTATTATAATCTTTACTTATACCTATATTTTCTTCAATATGTAATGGTGTGATTTCTGAACCTTCAGGTAAAACAATTTGAAGTTTTTCTAATTCGTTATTAATTTTACTTAAATCGGTACCCAAAAACTCTACTAGCATTTGTGATGCTTTTGGTGCTATTTTATAGCCTTTTGTAGATAAGGTTCTTCTAATCCAATCTGGAACTTGATTATCATACAAACGTTTACTCTCGAAAACAACACCAGTTTTTTTAATGGTTTTGTAAACTGCTTTGCGTTTATCTACGCTTTTGTATTTATAACAAAGCACCAAAACAGTAGATGGTTGTGGGTTTTTAGCATACTCTGCTAATTTATCGATAGTACGCGATAAATCTTGAGCTTCTTTTACTATAACTACTTGTCGTTCTGCCATCATTGGAAAACGTTTGGCATTACCAACTATATCTTCTATTGTAACATCGCGACCATACAATACCATTTGGTTGAAACCTTTCTCTTCTTCGGCTAAAACATTATTTTGAATAAAATCTGATATTTTATCAATATAATAAGCTTCCTCTCCCATTAGTAAATAAATAGGTGAAAGCTTTTTATTTTTTATGTCTGTGACTAATTGTTTTACTTCGTCCAAAATTGTAATTTCATTTCATTATCAGTTCGAGTTGAGGCTTTGTGCCGAAGTATCGAGAACTTCTCAATAAAATTTTTTATCAAAAATCACTCGAAGTGACGTTATAGTTATAAATTTGTACAGTGCAAGAATTAAACTTTCCTACATATTCGTTCCGATTCAAAAATAGCGAAAATAAAGTATCTATATTCGATGCTATTCGTAAAAAATTTGTGATTTTACAACCCGAAGAATGGGTTAGGCAACATTGCGTGCAGTATTTAATGGAAGTAAAAGGTTACCCGAAATCGCTTATTAATGTTGAAAAAGAACTTAAAATCAACGATTTAAAAAAACGTTATGACATCGTAATTTTTAATACAGATGGCAGCATACACTTAATTGTTGAGTGTAAAGCGCCTAAAATAAAAATTAAACAAGATACTTTCGATCAAGTCGCGCGTTATAATTTAGCATTAAATACAACGTATTTAATGGTGACTAATGGATTAAATCATTATTATTGTGTAATGGATTTTGAAAATGAGAAGTATAATTTCTTACAAGATATTCCTAATTATAAAAAAGATGAATAAAACAGCTGTTTTTTGGTTTGGAATAATAGGCTCAATTTTATTTATAATTCCATCAATTTTAGGTGGATTACAGTTCGAAAACTATAATCACATACAACAGTTTATTAGTGAAGGTTTTGCAATAGACACACCATATGGAACTTATCTTAGGTTTCTAGGCTATATACCAAGTGGTATTCTTATTGCGGCTTTTTCTTTCTCGGCAATACAAACTTTACCTAAATCTAACCTCGCAAAAATAGGATTGATTTTGTTTGGTGTCTTTTATGGAATTGGAAATATTATTGTTGCTGTTTTTCCTTGCGATTCTGGATGTAACAAAGAATTAATTGACCCAACAATTTCGCAAATTATTCATAACACCTCTGGTACATTGACCTATTTGATTGTTCCTATTAGTTTAATTTTAATTGGTTTAGGTATTAAAAAATGGAAAAACGGTAAAAGCATTTCTCTTATTTCTTTTGTTTGTGCTAGTATAGCTATTTTGTTTAGCATCCTGCTATCAGGAAATCCTAACGGAAATTATATAGGCTTGTTTCAAAGATTAATAGAAAGTTCTATCTTATTTTGGTTGATTAACTTTGCCTTTTATTTAAAAAACACAACTACACTTAAAAATAGCTATCGCAATTCTTAAATGGAACTTAAAAGTATTGTTAAAACAAAGAAAACGGAGGTTATGTAAAAGGTTATAAAGATGCTCTAAAACATTTACATGAAGATATTCCAAAGTATGGTTTGTAGTATTCACAATAAACTTAAATATTAAAAAAGCAGATAATTAATAATAAAGTAAAGATATGTTAGGATTAATATTATTGTATTGGGTAGGTAAATATTTCTACAAATTAGCTGGAGAGTATAATAAAAGTGAATGGGGATTTGCAATTTTAGGGATTGTATCTTACTATGCTGGAACGATATTGTTTGGTCTTATCATTGGAATTATTGCAGAAATTATTTCTCCTGGATTTTTTGATGAGTTTAATGATATTGGTTTAGGCTTATTAATGATACCATTTGGTATTTTAACCTGCTATTTACTGTATAAATATTTAGAAAACACATGGAAAAAAAACCAACCTAATCCAAGTAAATTGATAGATGAGATTGGTAGAGATAGAAATAATAAAGATAAAATTGAAAGAATAGAATAACGCTTATAATTTTTAAATATTGAAAATAGCAGTAGTCATACTAAATTGGAACGGAAAAGCACTTTTACAAAAGTTCTTACCATCTGTTATTGCTTATTCTCAGGAAGCCACTATTTATGTTGCAGACAATGCATCTACAGACGATTCTGTATCATTCTTAAAAGCCAAATTTCCTCAAGTTAAAATAATACAGAACAAAGAAAATGGTGGTTATGCAAAAGGTTATAATGATGCCTTAAAACATTTAGATGAAGATATATTCTGTTTGATAAATAGCGATATTGAAGTCACTAAAAATTGGCTCACTCCTATTCTTAACACTTTTAAAACTGAAAAAACCACTTCTATTATTCAACCCAAAATATTAGATTATAATAAGAAAACACATTTTGAATATGCTGGTGCTGCTGGTGGTTTTATAGATAAATATGGCTATCCGTTTTGTCGTGGTCGCATTTTCGATACTATTGAAGAAGATACTGGACAATACAACAAAGATTCTGAAATATTTTGGGCTTCTGGAGCATGCTTTTTTATTAGAAAAGATGTTTTTAATTCCTTAAATGGCTTTGACGAATCGTTTTTTGCACACATGGAAGAAATAGACTTGTGTTGGCGCGCTCATAATTTAGGCTACACCTCTAAATATGTTTGGCAATCTACAGTATATCATGTTGGAGGAGCAACTTTGAGTAGCACCAATCCTAAAAAAACATATTTAAATTTTAGAAATAGTCTGGCAACATTAACTAAAAATGTATCTGGATCTCTTTTTATAATGCTCTTTATTAGAATGACTTTAGACGGTTTAGCTGCTGTTAAATTTTTATTCGAATTAAAATTTGCACATATTTTTGCAATTTTAAAAGCACATATTCGTTTTTATGGTATGTTGCCTAAGCTATTAAAAGAACGAAAAATGCTTCCACAGAAAACAAAACACTTTAAAGTAAAATCTATCGTATGGTCTTATTTTATTGATAAAAAGCAACGTTTTTTAGATTTATAAGTCTTTTAGTAAAAATTTTGTTAATACTGCTTTTAACATATTAAAATTAGCTATTTTTGGCATGTAAAATTTAATTTTATTAAATAATTATTATGAAAAAACTATTGGTATTTGGTGCTTTAGCACTATTAACTTTAAGTTCATGTGTGTCTAAAAAAGATTTTTTAGCACTTGAAGAAAAACACAAAAACACACAAGATTTATTAAATACAGCTACTGTTAAACTTAATAAGTGCTTAGCAGATGAAGCTGCTTCTGCTGCGCGTTTAAAAGAATTAAGAGAACGCCTTGCAGACATGAAAACAAATAACCTAGCATTAATAGAAAGCACTAAAGACATGACTGTTTTAACTGCTCAAGGTGCTAGAAATGTTGAAAAATCTTTAGAAAGTTTAAAAGAAAAAGATTTACGTATTTCTAGATTACAAGATGCATTAACTAAAAAAGATAGTGTAACACTAGCTTTAGTTAGTAGTCTTAAAAAAGAAGTAGGTTTAAACGATTCAGACATTGAAATTAATGTAGAAAAGAGTGTTGTTTTTATCTCCTTATCTGATAAATTATTATTTACAACAGGAAGTTATAATATTTCTTCTAGAGCTAACGAGATTTTAGGTAAAGTTGCTACAGTAATTAATAGCAAGCCTAACTTTGAAGCAATGGTAGAAGGCCATACAGACAATGTACCTTATAGAAGCGGTGTACTTTTAGATAACTGGGATTTAAGTGTAAAGCGTAGTACTGCAATAGTTAGAGCGCTACAAAGTTTAGGCGTTAAACCAGAACAATTAATAGCTGCTGGACGTGGAGATCATTTACCTTTAGTTACTAATGACTCTCCTGAAAATAGAGCAATAAACCGTAGAACTAAAATATACATTCTTCCAAAAATCGATCAATTCTATGAAATGATTGAAACAGAAATGAAAGAACTTTCTAAACAAGGATAATTATATTTCTAGAATAATATTATTAAGCTCAATCGAAAGATTGGGCTTTTTTATGGCGTTAACCTTATTTTGAAAAAATAAAATAGCGTCTGGCATTCAGCTATATCTTTTGCAGTAAAAGCGAAAGGATACTACTAAAACTGTGAAGTAATCACGTGTTATTATTTATTAAATAAGAATGAACGAGCAATCTTTAATGCCGTTTTTGTGGTGTTTAAGTCTTAAAATTAAGATTATTTTACGCTTTTACGCGTCAGTTTTCTAAACAGCAATCTCATTCCCAGATGGATCTAAAAACTGAAACCTACTACCTCCAGGAAAAGAAAATATATCTACTTTAATTTCACCACCAAATTCTATAACTTTTGCTTTAGCAAGGTTTAAGTCTTCATTATAAATTACTATTAATGCTCCATTTACAATAGTATTGTC
This sequence comes from Lacinutrix sp., assembly GCF_023299985.1. Lineage (GTDB taxonomy): Bacteria > Bacteroidota > Bacteroidia > Flavobacteriales > Flavobacteriaceae > Lacinutrix. The sequence goes on from NZ_JALZVX010000053.1 coordinate 21,282, forward strand.
TGTTTTTTTTTAAACCACCAGTAATACCACTGCCTTCAAATGCGACATAATTAACACCATAATCTGTAAATTTTCAACCAAAGACTTTAGTGTAAAAAGATTTTACTACCTCTAAATTATTAGCTTTAAACTCGACATAATTAATATAATTATTAGTTGATTTCATTGGTTAATTAAGTTTTTTATTTCTAGCTCTTCTTTTTAAAGCCAAAATATTGATAACAGAGAACACAAGTAAAAATACGCCTAAAATAGTTAAACTATTCCATTCTAAATTCTTGGTATCTGGATTCACTATTTTACTAACTAAAGAAAGTAAAAAGCATAAAACGGTAAGTGCAAAACAAAAAATCCACATCTGAAAAAGGGCATCTAATACAAACTTAAAAATTAATTTAATATTCATTTTTTATAATTATAATATATCTAAACTTCCTTTTCCTTCTCTAATAACTACAGGCTCATCACCAGATAAATCTACAATTGTAGAGGCTTCATTTCCACCATAACCACCATCTATTACTATATCTACGAGCTTATCCCATTTTTCAAGAATTAATTCTGGGTCTGTTGTATATTCTAAAATTTCGTCTTCATCTCTAATAGATGTAGAAACTAAAGGGTTTCCTAAAGCTTTTACAATTTCTAATGTGATGTTATTTTCTGGAACACGAATACCAACTTCTTTTTTCTTTTTAAAAACAGATGGTAATGATTTAGAACCTGGCAATATAAAGGTATAAGGTCCAGGTAATGCTCGTTTTAAAATTTTAAAAGTCGATGTATCTATTTGCTTTACATGATCGCTTAAATTACTTAAATCGTGACATATAAAAGAGAGTTTTGCCTTTTCCAGCTTTACGCCTTTAATTCTTGCAATACGTTCTAAGGCTTTATTATTATTAATATCGCAACCTAAACCATAAACGGTATCTGTAGGAAATATTACTAATCCGCCTTGTTTTAAAACGTCTATTACCTTTCTAATTGCTTTAGGATTAGGATTTTCTTCGTAAATTTTAATAAATTCAGCCATAATAACTACCTTGCTCTAACGTTTACTAAAGTAAATACTATTTTGTTTATGAAAAAAATATCCACTCCTTTTTTATTTGCTATATCACTATTTATAATTAGTTTTTCGTGCTCTGAAGATTCTGATAATTCTATAGATAATAATAATAATATAGATAACACAACAGAACCTCAAGACACAAACGCTCCTGTAGAAGCTACCCAAATGCTTAATGTAGCTTATGGCAGTGACAGCACTCAAGTTTACGATATTTATTTACCAGAAAATAGAGACGAGAACACAAAAGTTTTAATTCTTGTTCATGGTGGTGGTTGGACTTCTGGCGACAAAGCAAGTATGGATCCTTATAAAGACCTCGCGCAAATAGAGTTAGCAGAATATGCTATTGTAAATATTAATTACCGTTTGGCATCACAAGGTGTATCTCCTTTTCCTATGCAACTAAACGATATTAGTGCTGTAATAAATCATTTAAAAACAAATCAAAATAACTATATAATTTCTCAAGAATATGGTTTTGTTGGTGTAAGTGCTGGTGCACATTTATCTCTGTTATGGAGTTATGATTATGACTCCCAGAATAATATAAATATGGTAGCAAGTATAGTTGGTCCTACTAATTTTACAGATACTGCTTATACTTCGATAGTTACTCCTGCTTTTCTGTTTTTTGGTGTTACGCCTTCTGTAGAATTTGCAGAGTTATACAGCCCATTTCATCAAGTAGAAGCTATTTCGCCTCCAACCATTTTATTTTATGGTGGAATGGATCCATTAATACCAAGCTCGCAAGGTATAGATATGGATGCTAAACTTACTACTTTAGGAGTTACACACGAATTTACATTTTATCCAAATGAAGGTCATGGTTGGGAAGGTGATAATTTATTAGATACTTGGACAAAGTTAAAAGCGTTTATTGAAGCGCAACATTAGTTATTTACAGCAAACAGTAACTGAATAAAATATTAATTTTCTTTCTTATTTTTTATTGAGTCAATAATATACTTAAACATAACTAGAGAATTAAATTGATTATTCTCTATGGCTATTTTGAATAAACCTTCTTCAAAACGCTCATTATAGTTATTTTCAATTTGAAGCCATTTAGTAAATTTTAAAAATGATGCTTTAATGTTTTTTACATAAAATTCATCTGACAATAAATTATTATTAACTAAGTTCTTGAGATCGGTATATTGCTCTAAATTTCTTAAGTCTTCTATATAATTAGTTGCCTCTTCATAATTGAAGATGTTAAAATTAGATTTAATATCAGAATCTTTAAGCACTTGCTCTAATGATTCGCCTTTTGAATTAGTTTCGTTAAGAATTTTTCTTAAAAGAGAGATTCCATTGGTTTCTGAATTAAAATCAGAACTAGATTCTAATAACTTCTTGATACTTTCATAACGATTAGCATTAGAAATTTCCATGTAGTGGATATTGTCGAAATGATTAAAGACAAAAAACATTTCTAATGAATCATTCTCAAATACAAAAGAAGTGTTAGCTCCAACAGTTGAAATCTTAGATTTCATTGTTACGTCACTATTTGCGTCATTAAATCTATTATATACTCTTTCTAGGTCGCTTTCAATAACGTTTAGGGTTATTATAGTACCATCGTCATAATTGCATACATTATATAAAACTGTTGTTTTATCGTTATTGAGTTTATAACCCAAACAGTCTTCATTAGGAATTTCTTCTACAACCTTATAACCCGAGTCTTTAAGTAAAGATAAAACTGAATCAGTGTCTGTAGATATTAAATTTTTATAGAAATCTAACGATTGCGCACTAATGTTTAATGACAAAAAGAGAATAAATACAGTAATAAATTGAATTTTAGAGTTACCCAATAATCTGCAATTTAGCAAAACGAAGTAACAGTTTTTTAAGTCCTCCAAACTCGAAATTAATTTCTGCTTTTAAATCTGTTCCTTTTCCTTCAATTTTTAACACTTCTCCTCTACCAAACTTTAAATGTTTTACTCTATTACCAACTACAAGTTCTCCTCCAAATAGATTTGCGTCTGCTGGTGCTTCAATTTCTGAAGCTTTTTTCATTTTTTTTGGGGAACTTATTTCAAAGTTTACTGGTTCTTTCTTCTTTGCCACTTTTTTCTGGAATTTTGGTTGTACTGCTTTTTTAAATCTAATTTTATTTGGTGCTACATCTCCAAAAATATCTGCTGATAACATTGGATTGATGCGACGCTCTTCAATTGGTGTAATAATATCTAAAAACTCGTCTTCTATTTCTTCAATAAAACGACTTGGTTCAGAATCTACTAATTTTCCCCAACGATAGCGAGAAAGTGCATATGTTAAATACGCTTTTTTCTCTGCTCTTGTCAAAGCTACGTAAAATAATCGTCTTTCTTCTTCTAATTCGCTCCTCGTGTTCATACTCATGGCACTTGGAAACAGATCCTCTTCTAGACCTACAACAAATACATGATTGAATTCTAAGCCTTTAGATGAATGAATGGTCATTAATGCTACATGATTTGGATCTCCTTTATCTCCATCCATATCTGTAGCCAAAGCCACGTCTTCTAAAAACTCTGCTAAATCGTCTTTAGAATCTGCAATTTCTAATTGGCCTTCAACAAAATCTTTAATACCATTTAAGAGTTCCTCAACATTTTCAAGTCTCATTACACCTTCTGGTGTGCCATCTTTATTAAACTCTCTTATTAAGCCACTGGTTTTAGTAACATATTCTGCTAAATCAAAAGCGTTTGCAGTCTGGTTCATTACTTGGTAACTTTCTATTAAAGTTACAAAATCTCTTAGCTTATTTTTAGTACCATTATTTATATTAATAGCAACTGTATCAATTTCTTTTAACAAGCCAAAAATAGTTTTACCAGTAGTATTTGCTGCAACTACTAGCCTATCTATAGTTGTTTGCCCTATTCCACGTGCTGGATAATTAATAACACGTTTTAATGCTTCTTCGTCTGCAGAGTTAAGTATTAAGCGCAAATAAGCTGTAACATCTTTTATCTCTTTACGTTGGTAAAATGAAGTACCACCATAAATACGATAAGGTATGTCTCGTTTACGCAAGGCATCTTCCATAGCACGCGATTGCGAATTGGTACGATACAAGATAGCAAAATCGCTGTTAAGTAATTGTTTGTTCATCTTTTCTTCCCAAATGGTACTTGCAACGTAACGTCCTTCATCTCCATCTGTTAACGAGCGGTGTACTTTTACTTTGTCTCCTTCATCGTTAGCTGTCCAAACTATTTTCTCTAGTTTCGTTTTATTATGCTCAATTACTGAGTTTGCTGCACCAACAATATTTTTTGTAGAACGGTAATTTTGTTCTAATCGGTACATTTTAACATCGTCGTAATCCTTCTGGAAATTCAAGATATTGTTAATATTTGCACCACGAAAGGCGTAAATACTTTGCGCATCGTCACCAACAACACATATGTTTTGAAAACGGTCTGCAAGAGCTCTCACTATAAGGTATTGCGAGTGGTTTGTATCTTGATACTCATCTACCAAAATGTAGCGAAACTTATCTTGATATTTTGCTAATACTGCAGGAAAACGTGTTAGCAACTCGTTTGTTCTTAACAATAAATCGTCAAAATCCATTGCTCCTGCTTTAAAACAACGGTTTACATATTCTGCATAAATATCTCCCATTTTTGGACGACGCGTCATGGCATCGGCTTCCATTAATTCTGGATTTTTAAAGTATGCCTTTACTGTAATTAAACTGTTTTTGTATGATGAAATCCTACTGTAAACTTGCTTCGTTTTGTAGATATCCTTTTCTAAACCCATTTCCTTAATAATGGATCCTAAAAGTTTTTGTGAATCTTGAGTATCGTAAATTGTAAAATTACTTGGGAACCCTAAATGGTGACCTTCAAACCTTAAAATTTTAGCAAAAACCGAGTGAAATGTTCCCATCCAAAGATTTTTTGCTTCACCATCACCAACAATATCAGCAATTCTGCCTTTCATCTCCTTGGCTGCTTTATTGGTAAACGTAAGTGCTAGAATATTAAAAGCATCAATACCTTGACTCATTAAGTAAGCAATACGATAGGTTAAAACACGAGTTTTACCAGAACCTGCTCCTGCGATAATAATCATAGGTCCTTCTTTTTGAACCGTAGGTTCGTATTGTGCTTCGTTTAACTGACTTAAATATTTTTCCAAATTGTGCTTTTATTTAGACTGTAAAAATAAGAATTGTATAGGTTTCTAACCTTTGGTTTTATTAATAATTATGAACAATTATAATGAAATGGCTAGTTGGTTTTTTTTGAATATATTTACAGTGCTATTATCAAAAAAAACTAATTCACTATTATTCTATATGAATAAAGGTATTCTCTACTTACTTTTCTTTTTCTCTGTAGTATCGTATGCGCAATCAAACATGTTACATCAAAAAAAATTCACCAAGCAAGATGGTGTTGAAATCGATAACATACACAGTATATGTTATGATAATGATGGTTTTCTATGGATTGGTGGCAGTAATTTAGACAGTCGCACAATAATACTTAGTGATAGAAAACTAGTGCTACAACGCTTTAATGGTAATATGTTTCACAACATTAACTTACCAGATTATAAAAACCCAATATTAAGTGTATTACAAATTTACAAAAGAAAAGATGGCCAATTTTACATAGTTGTTATGCTAAATGATGGTTATAAGTTATTACTTTTTAATCCCTTTACAACAGGATTTAAACCTGTTAATCTTGAAGACCAAGACTCTAATTTAGATGGTTTATCAAAAATATTTAGCTACGATGGAAAAGATTATATATTATCGCAAAAAGGAACAACTATTTCTTTAAAAAAGTTAGACTCAAATTTATCGTCTTCTACATTATTTAATTTTACAAGTTCTGAAACTAAATTTTTAATGGAGAGTTCTAGTCGCATCACTCCTTTTAAAGACTTTATTTTAATTTCTGATGATAATTTTGATACTAAAGTATTTAAATGGGATGGTACTTTAATAAAGTCAATAGATACTGTAGAGGCTGCAACATATAGGGTTCAAGAAAAAATTACAATAGACGAAGTATTTTTTTTAAATAATATACATTATGCGTTTCTCTACAAAAACCCAAATCTTTATAAAATAAATGAAGCTAAAAAAAGCCTAGAAATTGTAAAAAACAATAGCTTACCTAACATTCATCTAAATACAGTTAATGACGCTAATGGTAATGCGCTAATATTTTCTTCTACTGAAGAATTGTTAACGATTAGCACCTTAAAAAACAACCTTTTAAAAGAAGAACATAAGTTAGAAATTAAAGCAACAAATGGTATAAAAGTGGCTTATAAAAATTTAAAAAAAGAAGTATGGATTGCCACCAATGGAACATTATATTATCTAAAATTTCCAAATAAAACAATTAAAAACTATCTACCAAATGCAGAGCATAGAAGTATAAAACCATTAGACTCCTCTAACTACTTACTTGCTACCGAAAATAAAGGATGGTACAAAATAAACCCAATATTAAATACCGTTACACCATATAAACTAACAAGAAACGGCAAGACATTTACTACCTCATCTACAAACTTAATTATAGAAGACTCTACTATTTGGAGTAATGGAAATGCTGGAATTTTAAAAATAAACAGAAAAACAAGAACCATAGAAAGCTTTAAGCATTATCCATCTATTTCTCCGCTAAAAATTAACGATAGTATAATTGTTTATGGTACAAATGGATACAGTTTAATGCAATTTAATACTAAAACTGAAGAACATAGTAAATTACTAAATACAGACTCTTTAGACATATCAGACTTACATGCTTTAGACAATAGCAATTTAATTATTGCAGCAACAAGTAAAGGCTTACTTACCTATAATTTTAAGTCTAAAAAAAGTGCTTTTTATAATGATAAGAATACACTGGAAGACCCATATTTATTAATGAGTGATTACCGTAAAGACTATGGTTATTTACTAGGTTCAAGATCTGGAATTATTTATAGTTTTAATCCTGAAAGCAAAAAAATTACTACGCTTTATAAAGATGAGTTAAAAGCAGGTATAGCCACCATATTATTTGACAAAGACACCTGGTGGATTAACACCTTTAATGGTTATGTAGCGTATAACACAAAAGACAAAAGCAAAACACGCTTCTCTGAAAAAGACGGTTTTAGTCATTATGAAGCGAATCGCTTTAGTGCTCTAAAAACCGAAAACGGATTATTTGTTGGCTCAATTGGAGGATTAAATTATTTTGATCCTGAAATTTTAAAAACCCAAAACGATAGTGTTTCTCTTACCTTATTAAAGGTTAGACATTTTAACAAAAAACAAAAACGTTTTGAAAACAATTTTAACAGACAAAACTTAGATAATAATCCTACTATAAACTTACCATCTGAAAATAGAACATTAGATATTGATTTTGGACTAAAATACTGTAATGCAGTAGACAAAGGCTACACTTATAAATATAGATTAGATAATAGAAGTTGGACTGCATTAAAAAACAAAAACAGTATACAGTTTCCTAATCTAGCCTCTGGAGATTACGTATTAGAAATTGAAGCCGAAAATTTTTCTGGTAATAAAGTTGGTGAATCTTTATTTATAAAAATAAATAGCAAAGAATTTTTCTATAAAACCTGGTGGTTTTTCACCATAGTTTCTATTGCTATAATTAGTTTTTTATTATGGTTACTTTATCAAGCAAAACAAAGAAAAATTTTGCAACAAGAATTCTCGCAAGGTTTAATACAATCTCAAGAGAATGAGCGTAAACGCATAGCTAGAGAGTTACACGATAGCATTAGCCAGCAACTTACACTCATTAAAAAGAAAGCTCAAAAAACAAAGCAAGAGGATATTACTTTACTCACTCACAACACCTTAGAAGAAGTGCGTGCTATTTCTCGTGGTTTATATCCTCCATTATTAAAACAATTAGGATTAACTGAAAGCATAGAACAATTAATTTTGGATGTAGATGAACAAACCGAGTTATTTATCTCTGGAGATATTGCTAAAATTGATAATTATTTTAACGAAGACCAAACATTAAATTGTTACAGGTTTATTCAAGAGTGTATAAATAACTGTTTAAAACATGCTGAAGCAAAAGCCATTTCTATAGCTGTTAATAAGGATAATGATGATATAGTAATAGTAATCCAAGACAATGGAAAAGGTTTTGATATTACTAATGCTAAGAAAAAAAACAGCTTAGGTCTTAAAACTATTTACGAGCGTATTCGTATATTAAAAGGCGAATTAACAATAGACAGTAAACCAAATCAAGGCACAATAATTACCGTAAAAATACCATTAAGTAATGTCTAAAAACTTAAAAATTGTAGTAGCAGACGATCACCCAATGTTATTAAAAGGCTTAACTGAAGAGTTATGCGCTAACAACTATAAAGTTGTTGGATCTGCTATAAATGGTGCCTTAGCACTAGAACTAATAACCAAACTAAATCCAGATATAGCTATTTTAGACATTGAAATGCCGCTACTTACGGGTTTTGAAATTATTAAAAAATGTGAAGATGAAGATTTAAAAACTAAATTTATTGTATTAACATCTCACAAAGAAAGCAGGTTTATTTATAAAGCAAATAACTTAAATATTTCAGGATATCTATTAAAGGACGAGCCATTTACTGAAATACAAAACTGCATTGAAGCCATAAAAAATGGTAAAAATTATTTTAGCAAAACGTTTAATACCGTTTTTGAAAGTGAAATTTCTCCAGAACTAGAAAAAATAAAGCTATTATCTCCTTCGGAAAGAACCATAGTAAGACTCATTGCTCAAGGCAATACCTCTAAAGACATTTCTGAGTCTCTACTTATCTCATTGCGAACTGTACAAAAACATAGAACAAATATTCTAAATAAGCTCAACCTGGCGTCAAACTTAGATGCGCTCTCCATATGGATAAACGACAATAAAGACATAATACTCTCATTATAAACATTTTAAACACAAGCCACTACTACGTACTAGTACGTATAAATCTACATGAGTACGTATTGTTTAAGCTATAAATTCAATATACCTTGCTAATGCTATTAATCAATTTATTATACTTTTGAAAAACCATTGTTACTCGTAACAGTGGTTTTTTTTGTAAGAGTATTTAATATCTTATTAAAGATTATCCTTATTTTTGAAAAAACCTTTAAAAATTTATGGATACTATTTTAACCTTTCTTTCTTCTATCTCTTGGTGGCTGTGGATTATTATTGTTTTAATTTTTATTGCGCTTCGAGATATTTTTCAAAAAAACCACACTATTAGTCATAACTTTCCTATTGTTGGACATATACGTTATTGGTTTGAGAGTATTGGACCAGAAATTAGACAATACTTTGTGGCTAACAATAGAGAAGAATTACCATTTAACCGCATAGAGCGTGGTTGGATTTATGCGTCTTCAAAAAACGAAAATAACTACGAGGGTTTTGGTACAGACAGAGACATTTACGCGCATCATCATATTTTTATAAATAATGCCATGATGCCTTATGAGGTTAAAGGCGATCATCCACATGTTAAAGATAAAAGTTTTTTGCCTTGTGCAAAAGTAATGGGAGAATACAACAAACGTAAACGTCCTTATCGTCCAGCGTCTGTTATAAACGTCTCTGCAATGAGTTTTGGCTCACTATCTGCAAAAGCTGTAGAATCAATTAATAAAGGTGTTAAAATGGCTGATGCTTACCATAATACTGGTGAAGGTGGTTTATCACCTTACCACAGTTATGGTGGCGATGTGGTGTTTCATTTTGGAACAGGCTATTTTGGTGTACGTGCAGAAGATGGTGGTTTTTCTATGGAAAAAATGGTAAAATTAGTAGAAGACAACCCGTTTGTTCGCGCTATTGAAGTCAAACTGTCTCAAGGTGCTAAACCAGGAAAAGGTGGTGTGTTACCAGGTGCTAAAATAACACCCGAAATTGCTAAAATTAGAGGTGTTGAAGTTGGTAAAACTGTATTATCGCCTCCAAACCATAAGGCGTTTTCTAACGTACCAGAATTATTAGATTTTGTAGAAACTATAGCTGAAGCAACAGGTTTACCAGTTGGTATAAAAGCTGCAATAGGAAAACTAGAACAATGGGAAGAACTGGCAGATATTATGGTGAAAACTGGTAAAGGTCCAGATTTTATATCTGTAGATGGTGGCGAAGGTGGCACTGGTGCTGCACCTCCAAGTTTTGCAGACCATGTTAGTTTACCTTGGGTATATGGGTTTACAGACTTATATAAGCTGTTTCAAGACAAAGGATTAAGCGAGCGTATTGTATTTATAGGAAGTGGTAAACTTGGTTTTCCTGCTAAAGCTGCTATGGCTTTTGCAATGGGAGCAGATGTTATAAATGTTGCAAGAGAAGCAATGATGAGTATTGGTTGTATACAAGCACAAATTTGCCATACTAACAAATGTCCAGCAGGAGTTGCTACACAAAATAAATGGTTGCAAAATGGTATTGATCCTACTTTAAAATCGGTTAGAGCTGCACAGTATTTTAAGAGCTTTAGAAAAGAATTAGTAGAGATTACACATGCTGCTGGATATGAGCATCCTTGTGAGCTTAAAATGAGCGACGTAGAGGTAAATGTGGATGACAGAAATTTATCGCAAGAATTAGATAGTACTTATGGCTACATAAAAACACCTGTACCATTTAATGGTATACAAAGTTTAAAAGACTGCCTTCATCTTGGAGGTGCAAAAAAATAAAAAAGAGGCTTCTTTTGAAGCCTCTTTTTTTGTTTTATAATATTTATTTTTAATGATCTCTAATAACATGTACTGAAGCAGACAATGTCCTAACTACACCACTGTTATCAGTATAATCTCCTGCGATATTCATATCTATATACCCTCCAATTACACCAAAGTTATTAAGCGTATATTGTAAAGTATCTGGAACATTAAAATCCTGGTCTATACCAAATTCAAATAAAAAATTTGAAACTCCAGTACTCATATATGTACCAGGAGTAGTTGATCCTCCTAATATTATCAAACTAGCAGTAGTCGTTTGAGTACTAATACCAAAAGAAGTTGTACTACCATTTGAACCTGCATTAAAATTAGTTAAAAAATAATCTACTGGGTCATTATCTATTTGTATCGATACAAATTCTGTAACTGTAGAACAAGCAATAATATTACCAACATTAGCATTACTAAAGTTAAAAGGAAGCACTGTAGTTGATTGAAACGTATCAAAGTCCAAACCTTCTAAAGTAAATGTTGGTAAAGAAGCACATTGTATTACACTTAAAGAAAAACTACCATTTACAACATCTACAGTTGAGTAATCATTTCCGTAATTAATAGCTACATAACCATTTACGATATTTGTATTAGAACAATCTATAAGGTTACCTGTAATAATTGTAGCAGTTACAGCTGGCATAACTACATTACCTAAATTAGTATCTGTAGAAAAAGGCCCTATTGTAGTACTAAAAACTTCTACACCACATTGATCAAATGCTTTTAATGTTAGTGTTTCGTTAGCCGGAATTAAACCACATATTTCGCCATTTCCATTAGAGATTCCTATATTAGGATAAGTTGCACCACTTCTCCATAACTCGACTAAAGCATTTGATACAGGATTACTTGAGGCATCTACAACATTTAAACATAAGTCTACTGTTGGAAAAGGTGCATCACAATTCCACCAAGAAAAATGAGATACTTCACCAATATATTTATTACCAACTAATGTTGCTTGTCCTTCTTCTACCCAATACCCATTAACCTCATCAAAATGCCATAGTGGTATTGTTGTAGGCGCAATACTCATTTGTGCTAGATCTACAGGCAATTCTATTTTTGCAACAGATCCATCTGCAATATTTAATTCTTGACCAGCAGCACCTCGTAATTCTACATTTAACATACCGTAAGATTCTAGAACACGCTCGTTACCTGTTTCGTTTACTGCTTGTAAACTTCCTGGCATTGTTGTATTTATGTCTGGATTTGAAGTCTCTAAATGATATAGATAGACGTCTACATTTCCAGAATATGCATTTCCGTTATCGTCTTTAAAATTACCATCAAAAGTTACTTTTGTTCCGTTTGGCAAAGTAACATCATTACTAGACCCAGAGGTTATTGTAGATACTAAATTTTGTGTTATTAAAGTGATTTTAATGTTGTTAGTTCCTTCTGTTGGGACTACAGATCGCATCCCTTTAAAATAACCTGTTTTTTCTACAACAATAAAGGCTTGTCGTTCTTTTACATTGGCACTGTTAACAATAAATATACCGTTTGTATCCGTAGTTACAATTTGAGACCCAATGGTAACCACTGCATTATCCACTGGTAAGTTAGATTGATCTACAATTCTACCCATAAAATCGCGTTGGATACTTGTCCCTAAATCTATTTGAGATTCTGGATTGGTATTAGAGTCTGATAGTCCATTATCTGAATCATCTGGATTACATGACGTAAAGAGTGAACCAAGCACTAGCATTAAGCCAATAATAAGTTTAAGTTTTGTTTTAAAAAGTTTCATAATTTAGTAGATTTAATTGTTTTAATATTAATTATTTACACTTACATACATTTAGTGTGAATTTTGTTACCCTTATTATTAAAAAATCCTCAGTGATTTTTTTAAAAAAACTAAGGATTTTAATGATAAAGTATAATAACAATTCAAATGTAATAGGTCTTTAATAGTATAAAACACACTATTCGCTAAGCTGTAGTTTTGAGTGAATAAAGAGGAGCTTTCATTCTATTATCGGTTTTTTAGCAAATAACTATTAGAAATTATTTGAACAAGCTTATAACGGTTTTTTATAAGCTTTAGATATTGGGACATGCTTTTGGTTATCTAAAACTAGACACCTTTTTTTTTAGATTAGACATATTATTGGAATTGTCTTATCTGGAGAAATTACTCACGATTTTAATACTGTAATAGCATTAATCAATTATTAAACGCATATACAACAGAAGAACAGCATTATAGTTTTAAATATAATCTATTAAAAAAAGACTCTCATTTTACTAATCGTGTCTTTGGGTATGACGCTTTCCAACCAAACCAAAACGCATTAAATGTATTAATTCGTTTTAAAACAGTTCCGTTATTGTCTTCTAATCTGTCTTCATACACAGTCCATTCTTGACCTTTATTATCAGTCGCAGTATTTATTTTATCGTATTTTAAAAATAGTATTTCTCCAGCCTCAAACACACGATTAGCTCCAGTTTTATCTGTAAATACTACAAATTTATGGTCACCAATTTTATCTTGATAAATAGCATGTTTTTTTAAATATTTTACTGAAATAGCTAATGGATTCTCTTGAGATTCTGGAAAACGAATAGCTAAAATAGACTGCTTGTTCTTTAATTTAGTATCAACTTTAGGTACATTAAACATTAAGTCGTCTGTTGCAAAATAATTTTGATATGCAATACCTTCATTATAATTTCTTTTAAAACCAGTATTAATATCTAATACTTTTGTTTTAGGGTGTCTTTTTTTCCAATCTCCCCAAGTTGTTGTTACTACACTTAAGTATTCAAGTTCTATACCTTTTCCTACTAATGGTCCAACAACAGGTTTACCCCATAAAGTATTCCATAAAGATTGTGTTTTTTCATCATACATCAATTTATTAGATCGGTATAAAAAACCACTGGTTCCTATTTTATATTTTACTCCGTTATGTTCTGTTTTATACAAGATTACAGTGCCACAAAGCGTACAATATACACCTGCAACCTCAATTCCTCCAATAGTATCAGTAAACATTTCATGCCATGCTAAAATACGTTTTGGGTAGGCTCTAAATTGACCATTAACTTCAATACCAAAAACGACATTATCATCATCTAGATAAGTAGCCTGCACAGCAGTTGTCATTTTTGGGCTTCGCAGTGGCGGAATACCATCTTGCAAAACACCTCCCCAACGAATTTCATCTAATCTAATAGTACGCTGACTATCTTCTTGTCTATTTGCAAAATATTTTGAAAAGTGATAATCAATATTAGCATGCATTTCTGCTTTAAATTTATGGTATTCTGGAATTAAGTTTTCTTCCTTATTCCAAATCCATTGGTACCAAGCATTAAAGTCATAACCAAATGTTTGGTTTGTATTTTTTTCTAATAATTTTAATAATTTATTACTAAGTAATGCATCATTGACTTTAAAATAAAACAATTCTAAAATCATGATTTCATATTCAGGTTTCCAATTTTTATCAATATATTCTAATTCTGATGATTGTATCTTACTATTTATAGAAGCTATTAAATTTGTAAAATGCTTTAATTCTTTAGATGAAGATTCATTATTCTGCGAATTGCTAACATAAAACGTTAATAAAAAAAGGATACTTAAAGTGGTAGTTAAAACTCTTAATTTATTTGTATACATCCTAGACTAATTTTAATTTAAGTCGTTAAAGAGGATGATTACTGACTTGTGAATTGTTAAAACCGTATTAAATTTATTAGAAGAAAAACAAAATATATCCTTAATTAAATATGTTTAAAAACTCTTTTTTATTAGCTCTAGATATTGGTACGCGCTGTCTGTTTTCTAAAACTAAATAACCTTCGTTTTCGAAATGTCTAACTTTTTCTAAATTGACAATATGAGACTTATGGCATTTAAAGAATTTAATACATAATAACTTTTCAAACTTGCCTAAATTATAAGAGCTAATAATTGTGGTGTTATTAGTTAAGTGGATTTTAGTATAACCTTCATAGCCTTCTAGATGCATCACTTCTTCTTTAGGGATAAAAGACATACCTTTTGCTGTTGGTACAATAATTTTATTATTACTCGAAATATTTTCAGATAAAAGGCTAACCAGTTTATGATTACTCACAGCATCTGTTTTCGCTTTTATAAATGCTTTAGCCTTATCTACAGCTACAACCAAATCTTGATTATCTATAGGTTTTAATATATAATCTACAGCATTTTGCTTAAATGCTTCTATCGCATATTCACTGTAAGCAGTAACAAATATAATTTGGAAATTAATTTCTTTTAATTTTGTTAATAGTTCAAAACCATTAATTCTAGGCATTTCAATATCTAAAAACACTAAACTTGGTTGTGATTTACAAAGATACTTTATGGCTTCTTCTGGTTTTTGAAACGTATGTTGAATAATTATGTCTGGAAATAATTTGCCTAGTTTTTGTTCTAATCCTTTTAGATTAGAAATTTCATCATCAATTAATATAGCTGTTAACTGTGTTTTCATAAATTTACAATTGGGTAATTTTAAAGGTTGATTTGTTTCCTTTATCTTTTAAATCTGGATGTAACTCTTCTTCTTCATAAGATATGTTCCATAATCCAGATTGATTTAAATATTTTAATCGGTCTTCTAAAACATTAGAAGACTTCACTTTTTTATTATTTCTTTTTTGGGTGTTTATAAATCCAACACCATCATCAATAATTTCTACTTTTATACTGTTATTAGAAATTAAGTTAATGTTAATGGTTACTTTTCCATTATCAATTTTATTAAACACACCATGATTTATAGCGTTTTCTACTATTGGTTGTAATAGCATCGTAGGTAATTTTACTGTATTTAAATTTATATTTTTATCTACATTAAAACTGTATTCAAAATTTTCTTTAAATCTTAATTTTTCAATATCAAGATAGTTTTTAATGAGTTTAATCTCTTCTGTTAAACTAATTTCTGTCTCTTTGGATAATTCGAAGAATTGACGAATAAGCTTAGAAAACTTAACCAAATATTTTTCTGATGCTTCAATTTCATTATTATTTATATAATACTGTATTGCTGCTAAAGAGTTGAATACAAAATGAGGATTCATTTGAGATCTTAGCGCAGTAAGTTGTAATTCTGAAATGCGCTTATCTTCAATTATTTTTTGGTTTTTTTGTTGTTGCGATCTTTTTAAGAAAAATCTAGACATTAAAACAATTAAAAACACAGATAATAATAGCGCTAATAATCTAACCCATTGATTTTGCCACCATAAGGGTTGTATTTTAAAATTTAAGTTTTTTTCAATGTCATTAAGTTTTACATTAAAGGTATAATTACCAGGTTGTAAATCGTTAAAATTAAAGTTATTGTTTTTAGAACTTATCCAGTCTTTATGAATAGGCTCTAATTTATAATTATAAGAAAAATTAGACTGATTCTCTGAAAAATCGATATTAGAAACCGTAAAATTTACATTGTTATTATCTTGATATTTAAAAGCTGAACCATTAGCATTAATTGCTTCATCATTATACTTAGCCTTTTCTATATAGATATCTAATAATTGCGGTTTACTAACTTGATTTTTTGGTAAAATAGCTATACCATTATTAGTCCCTACAATAAGGTTTACATTATCTACATATAATGTGTTTATATGGTTTGTTGGTAAACCATCACTCATACTAAAGCGTTTTTCAAACTGAAATGAGTCGTTATTTTTTTTAAATTTTAAGACCCCAGAATTAGTTGCTAACCATAAAACATTATTATCAACAAACGCTTCTTCAACAATTAAATACTCGGTTAAATGTAAAGGAGTTACAGTTTGCAAATCTGTAATGTATGACCCAAAACCATCTGTATTAATTAATATATGCGAGTCATCAATTTTATTTAAACTTAAAATTGATTTTTTAAAAGCTGTATTCTTAAAAACTACTGGTATTAACGTCTCGTTTTTAATTTCTTTTAGACCATTAGCAGTAGCTATTAAAAGCCTGTTATTAAAATTGATAATATCATTACACCCTCTTTGAATGTGTGTTTTTTCAATAACAAATGGTTCTGGATTAATTCTATTAATTCCGAATGAATAATTACCATATAATTTTTCATTAAAATAGACTGTTTTACGAGCAACCTCATTTGCTGTAACATTTTCCTCGAAAAGTTCTGAAAAATTTATTTTTTCTATTTTTCCGTTCACCTCTTTTAATAAAGTGTTTTTTAATGAATAAAAATTGGTTTTTATTGGTTTTACTTCGCTAGCTTCAAAAATGTAGTCATCACTTTCAATAAATTTTTTAAATGTTTTTTCATTTT